>CALCCH010000122.1 GCA_937899855.1 uncultured Saprospirales bacterium
ATCGAACCCGCCGCCACCCAACTCATTGCCGAATACCTCGGTACCGACCTCTCCAAGGTATCCAACGAGCTCGACAAACTGGCCATCAACCTGCCCGTCGGGACCCGGATCGATAGCAAAATCGTTCAGGACAATATTGGCATCAGCAAGGACTACAATGTCTTTGAATTGCAAAACGCCCTCGGTAGCCGCAACGTCACCATGGCGCATCGTCCGCTACTTTATCGCCAATCCCAAAAATGGCCCCCTGGTAGTGGTGATCGGTGCCCTGTACAACTTCTTCAGCAAGGTCTACGTCGCCCACGCGCTGCGGGGCCAATCCGACCGCGAGCTGTCGCAGGCCCTGGGGCTGCGCTCTGACTTTTTTCTCCGCGACTACAAAATGGCCATGCGGTATTTCAATCGGACCCAAACGGAATCCGTCATCGCCGTACTCCGAGAATACGACCTCAAGTCCAAAGGTATCGATAGCCACAGTACCCCTCCCGGAGAGCTGCTGCGCGAAATGGTCTACAAGATTCTCAATTAGGTGGTATCTTACAAATACCCATCGGTGAATCTGCCTCGTCTTTAGAACCAGGCTACCCATCCGTTAAGCGGCTCGTTTGCTTCGGACAGTGTCCGCCCCAAAGGGATCGCTCACTCGTCACCTATTCCTCGCCCAATAGCTACGGCTATTCCGCTCGGAATGAGGCTCAGTGAGAACCAAAATCCGAATCACCTTCCTTCAAAAGCACTTGTAAGATACCACCTAATGAGCCGCTACTGGCTTGGGGAGAAAAAAAATACGTCCAGCTATTGCCTTTTTGTCGCAATAGTCCCATCTTAGCCCCAGCAAAGAAATTTAATAAAATGAATATCTGCGTACATACTCAAAATTGGTGGTGGCACAAACTTGTTCGACACGTCGAGTGAGAGTGGCCTTCCTATGTGCCCATTCATTGCAAAAGCGGCTTGTCGAACACTCGACAAGCCGCTTTTGCTTTGTAGCCCTTTAGGCACAAATATTGTCCGTAATAAAATACTACTAAACTGTAATATGATGAACCCTACCACGAGTCCTCCCCCCGTCACCGGCAAGGTCCTGATTCGCGTCCGGACCCGGCGAATGCTGGCCGATACGGTAACGCCCGTTAGTGTTTACCTCAAACTGCGCGATCATTTTGGTGGAGCCGTGCTGCTGGAAAGTACCGATTTTAGGAGCAAAGAAAATTGCTTTTCCTTCATCGGTGTCGACCCCATCGCCAACTTTACGGCCCAGCAAAATACGGTACAGCAGTTGCTCCCCGGGCACGAGCTCGAGGTGAGTCAGGTGGCCGATCCCGCCGAAGTGCCGCGTCGCTTGGAGCAGTTTGTCCAGCGCTTTTCGATTGCCCAGGATGAGCAGTACGGAGGCATCAACGGGTTCTTTGGCCACACCGCCTTCGAAGCGGTTCAGTATTTTGATACCATGCGTTTTGCCCCCGCCAAACGCCGCTCCGATCTGCCCGAACTGAACTACAGCCTCTACCGCTACGTGGTGGCCATCAACCACTTCAAAGACGAACTCTACCTCGTCGAAAACCTGCCCCAGGGCTACGAATCCAACCTGGAGCGCATCCAGGACCTGGTACAGAGCCAGCAATACGGAACTTACCCCTTCCGACTGGAGGGCGTGGAGTCCAGCAATCTGACCGACGAGCAGTTTATGGAATTGGTACGGCTGGGCAAGCGCCACTGCCAATTGGGGGACGTCTTCCAGATCGTCTTCTCCCGGCAGTTTTCCCAAGCATTCTCGGGAGATGAATTCAACGTCTACCGCCTTTTGCGTTCGATCAACCCCTCGCCCTACCTCTTTTTCTTCGACTATGGGACGTACAAAATCTTTGGCTCCAGCCCGGAGGCCCAGATGGTGATCAAGGGCGACGTCGCCAGCGTCAACCCCATTGCGGGTACCTACCGCCGCAGTGGCGACGATGAAGAAGACAGCCGCAAGGCCCAGGAACTGGTGCGCGACCCCAAGGAAAATGCCGAACACATCATGCTGGTCGACCTGGCGCGTAACGATCTGGGTAAGCACGCGGAGGAGGTGACGGTGAAGGAACTCAAGGAAATCCAATTTTTTAGCCACGTCATTCACCTGGTTTCTAAGGTGGAAGGCAAGCTGGGACCCGATACGAGCTCGATCCAGGTCTTTGGCGATACCTTTCCCGCGGGGACCCTCTCGGGGGCGCCCAAGTACAAAGCCATCGAACTGATCGGGGAATACGAAAATCAAAACCGGGGTTTTTACGGGGGAGCGATTGGCTATTTGGGCTTTGATGGGGAAATGAATCAGGCCATCGTGATTCGCTCCTTCCTCAGCCAAAACAATCACCTGTACTACCAGGCCGGCGCCGGAATCGTGGCGGCTAGCGATGAACTGAAAGAACTGCAAGAAGTAAACAACAAACTCGGTGCCCTGACCAAGGCCCTGCAAGAGGCCCAAGACATTTAAATCGGACTCCAATGAAAATTTTAGTACTCGACAATTACGACTCTTTTACCTACAACCTGGTGCAGTATCTGCGCGAGCTACACCAGGGCAGCATCTCCGTTTTCCGCAACGATGCGATCGGCCTGGATGCCGTAGCCGAATACGACGCCATCGTGCTATCGCCCGGGCCGGGATTGCCCGCCACGGCGGGAATCATGCCCGAATTGATCCAGCGCTACGCCCCCACCAAACCCATCCTGGGCGTCTGCCTGGGCATGCAAGCCATCGGGGAGGCCTACGGCCGACAACTGCGCAACCTCGAACGGGTGTACCACGGCATTGCGACCGACATCGAAGTGATCGTTCCCGAGGATCCCCTCTTCCGCGACCTGCCCGCCCGGCTGGAGGTTGGCCGCTACCACTCCTGGGTGGTCGACCGCGCCGTAGTCCGCGACGATCTGCTGGTAACCGCCATCGACGATCGACAAAAAATCATGGCCCTTCGACACCGGACCCACCCCACCTGGGGCGTACAGTTTCACCCCGAATCCGTGATGACTCCCCAGGGGAAGGACCTGCTGCACAACTTTCTCGTCGCCGCCCACAGCTACTACCAAGCCGCCTCGCTCGTCGCCAAGTCGGCCACCACGGTACGCAGCGCCTCCTCCAATAATTTCCTCAACGAAAATACCACCACGCCATGAAACAAATCCTTACCCACCTCTTTGAGCACAAACGCCTCCGCCGCAACGAAGCCCGCGATATTTTGGTGAGCATCTCAAACAACGAATACAACGAGGCTCAGATTGCTGCTTTCTTGACGGTGTACCTGATGCGTGCCATCAGCGTGGAAGAATTGGAAGGCTTTCGCGATGCCCTGCTTGAGCTCTGTCTCAAGGTTGATCTGGGAGGTGTCGAATCCATCGACATCGTCGGTACGGGAGGGGATGGAAAAAATACCTTCAACATTTCGACCCTGTCCTGCTTCCTCGTCGCCGGGGCCGGTTACAAAGTCACCAAGCATGGCAATTATGGCGTGTCCTCGGCCTGTGGTTCTTCCAATGTGTTGGAGCACTTGGGGTATCAATTTACCAACGACTCCGAGGTGCTGCGCCGCCAGTTGGACCGCTCGAACCTCTGTTTTCTCCACGCTCCTTTTTTTCACCCCGCCATGAAGGCCGTGGCCCCCATCCGGCGCCAGCTCGGGGTCAAGACCTTTTTCAATATGCTCGGCCCCCTGGTCAATCCCGTCCAGCCCCAGCACCAACTGCTGGGCGTGTTTAGCCTCGAACTGAGCCGCTTGTACCACTACATCCTCCAGGCCAGCGGGCGCAATTACACCATCGTATACGCCCTCGATGGCTACGATGAGGTATCCCTGACGGGCGACTTTCAACTGCGAACCCAGGCGGGCGAACAACTGCTGTCGCCCCAGGCCGTCGGTCAGGTCCTACACCGCCAGGAAGACCTCCACGGTGGCGATACCGTCCCCGAGGCCGCCCAAATTTTTACCGACATCCTCGAAGGGCGAGGAACCGCCGCGCAAGTCGACGTAGTGACGACGAATGCCGGCCTGGCCATCCAGTGCTTCCAACCCGAGCAGTCGATTGAGGACTGTATCGCGGAGGCTCGGGAATCGCTCCTGAGCCGGCGAGCCCTGGAACAATTTAAAAAACTACTCAACTAAAACCGCTATCATGAATATTCTCGACAAAATCGTCGCGCACAAAAAACGGGAGGTCGAAACCCGCCGCGAACTGTATCCCACTCGCCTCCTGGAGCAGAGCATTTACTACCAAACCCAGGCCGTCTCCCTGGTCAAATACCTGCTGCGGGAAGACAAAACCGGCATCATCGCCGAGTTTAAGCGCCGCTCCCCTTCGAAAGGGGACATCAACCCTTACGCCACGGTAGAATCAGTGTCGATCGGCTACATGCAGGCCGGTGCTTCCGCCCTGTCGGTACTTACGGACGAGCCCTTTTTTGGGGGGCGCAATGCCGACCTGACCGAGGCGCGCAAATTCAATTTCTGTCCCATCCTGCGCAAGGATTTCGTGATCGATCCCTATCAGGTGATCGAGGCGCGGTCGATTGGCGCGGACGTGGTACTGTTGATTGCGGAGTGTCTGGACAAAGCCAAATTGCGGGAATTGGCAACTTTGGCTAAGAGTTTGGGATTAGAGGTACTGATGGAGGTCCACTCGATTGGACAATTGGATAAGCTCTGCCCAGAAGTCGATCTGGTGGGGGTCAACAACCGCAATCTGGAGGACTTTTCGGTGGATGTAGGGACTTCTTTCGAACTGGCGGAAGCCATTCCCGCTCCCTTTATAAAGGTATCCGAAAGCGGGATCAGCGCGGCGGAGACGATCGTCGACCTGCGTCAGGCGGGCTTTCGGGGCTTCCTGATTGGCGAACACTTTATGAAAACCGCCCACCCTTCGCGGACCTGTGCCCAGATGATTCAGGAAATCCAGGGGCTGCGGGGGCGCTTGGTCGAACAGACCTAGCCGGTGGGTTCAAAATAAATGCCTTATGGTAGTGAAAGTATGTGGCATGCGCGAGCCGGAAAACGTGGCTCAACTGGCGCAGCTGAGAACGGATATGATCGGTTTGATTTTTTACGAAAAATCATCCCGCTTCGTGGAGGCCCAGGGCCCCCAAGTGGCACTCCAGGCCCCAATTTTTGCCCACAGTGGCTTCTTGCAGATCCCCAAGGTGGGGGTCTTCGTGGATGCGCCGCTGGATTACGTGCTGGAGAAGATCGAACAGTACGGCCAGAGTTACGTCCAATAGCACGGGAAAGAAAACCTGATTTACTGCCAAAAACTGCGCAAGCGGGGGCTGCGGCTCCTCAAGGCATTTTCCATCGACGAAAAATTCAATTTTAACCTCACCAGTGCCTACGAATACCTCTGCGACTATTTCCTCTTCGATACGAAGGGGGCCCAGCCCGGAGGCAATGGCGTGCCCTTTAATTGGGCCCTGCTGGAACAATACCAGGGTACGACGCCCTTTTTGCTCAGTGGCGGCATTGGCCCCGAATCGGTCAAGGCCCTGCGGCAATTCAAACATCCCCAGTGGGCGGGCTTGGACCTCAACAGTCGCTTTGAGGTCGAGCCCGGCCGGAAAGAGATCTGGCTGCTGCACCGCTTTATCGAGGACCTGCGCGAGGCACAAGTCCTGATGAGCCAACTGCCCAACTGGGATTGAACCTAGATCCAGTATTTTGAACCATTTCAAAATTTAACCATGACGACTTATCAAGTAGATCAACGAGGATTTTACGGAGAATTTGGCGGGGCTTACATCCCCGAGATGCTTTACCACAACGTGGAACAATTGCGCCGTCGCTACCTCGATATCATGGCGGAACCCGCCTTTCAGGAGCAGTTTCAAGAGCTGCTGCGCGACTACGTCGGACGGCCTTCCCCCCTTTATTACGCCCGCCGTTTGTCGGCCCATTACCAAACCCGCATCTACCTCAAACGCGAAGACCTCTACCACACGGGGGCCCACAAGAGCAACAATACCATCGGTCAGATTTTGCTGGCCCAGCGCTTGGGTAAAAAGCGCATCATCGCCGAGACGGGAGCGGGCCAGCACGGCGTGGCCACCGCGACGGTTTGCGCCCTGATGGGCATCGAGTGCATCGTGTACATGGGGGCGGTCGATATTGAGCGCCAGGCGCCCAACGTGTCGCGGATGAGGATGCTGGGGGCCAAGGTGGTACCCGCCCGCAGCGGCAGCCACACCCTCAAAGATGCGACCACCGAGGCGATCCGCGATTGGATCAACGACCCGGAGGATCCGCACTACATCATCGGTTCGGTAGTGGGGCCGCACCCCTATCCCGATATGGTGGCGCGTTTTCAGTCGGTGATCAGCGAAGAAATTCAGGCGCAGCTGTTGGAAAAAGAAGGCCGCGACCATCCCGATCTGATGATTGCCTGCGTGGGAGGGGGTAGTAATGCGGCCGGTGCCTACTACCACTACCTGGAGCGGCCGGAGGTCCGACTGATTGCCGTGGAGGCGGCGGGCTTGGGCGTCGATAGTGGGGAATCGGCGGCGACCAGTGTGCTGGGGACCCGCGGTATTATTCACGGTAGCAAGACCCTGCTGATGCAAACCGAAGACGGTCAGATCGTAGAACCTTACTCGCTTTCGGCGGGGCTGGACTATCCGGGCATTGGCCCCCTGCACGCTCACCTGATCGATTCGGGGCGGGCGGAGGCGGTCAGCATCACCGATCGTGAAGCCCTGGATGCCGCCTTCTTCCTCTCCCGACAGGAGGGCATCATCCCCGCGCTGGAAACGGCTCACGCCTTTGCGGCCCTGGACAAAATTAGCTATGGCCCCGAAGACTTGATCGTCATTAACCTGTCGGGGCGGGGCGATAAGGACCTGGGCACCTTCGTCCAGTACGTCGATGAATACTAAATCCTACTATCAAAACGGAACAACGATGAATCGCTTAAAAAAACGAATGAGCGAAAAGCCCACGGGCTTGCTCAATATTTACTTTACCGCGGGCTATCCCCGTTTGGAGGATACGGGAAAAATTATCAAGGCCCTCGATCGGATGGGGGTCGACCTGGTCGAAATTGGGATGCCCTATTCCGATCCCTTGGCCGCCGGCCCGACCATTCAGGAGAGTGGGGCGGTGGCCTTGAAAAACGGCATGGCCCTCCCCCTGTTGATTGAGCAGCTGACCGAGGTGCGGCCCC
>CALCCH010000123.1 GCA_937899855.1 uncultured Saprospirales bacterium
GCGCATCCCGAACTCGATTCGGGAAGGTCGCAGGTTCGAGTCCTGCCAAAGTCACCACTTGACTTAAAGGCACATTGCAAAGGCAATAGCTTGGATAGCGCATCCCGAACTCGATTCGGGAAGGTCGCAGGTTCGAGTCCTGCCAAAGTCACAGATTTACGATCAACATCATATGATCCATTATTTTTTTGCGGTTGGCGCTACGATTGGTGCTTTGCTGCGACTGAATAGAAAATTTACCTACCATGTCTAGAGTTTGTCAACTAACGGGAAAGCGGCCCATTTCGGGAAACAACGTTTCTCACTCAAATCGCAAGACGAAGCGTCGTTTTTTGCCCAATCTGCAGAAGAAGCGTTTCTACATCCCCGAAACCAAAGAGTGGGTCTCGCTCAAGGTGTCCTCCAAGGCCCTGCGGACCATCAACAAGTTGGGCATCTTTGCCTACCTCAAGAAATTGGAGCGCAAGGGAGTCGATACCGGCGTCAAATTGTAGTTTAACACTTAAAAAAGTTTCCAGAAATGGCCAAGAAGAGTAAAGGTAACCGCATCCAGATCATCCTGGAATGCACCGAGCACAAAACCAGTGGCATGCCCGGAACCTCTCGTTACGTTACCCAGAAGAATCGCAAAAACACTCCCGCTCGTCTGGAGTTGAAAAAATATAACCCCATTCTCAAAAGAATGACGGTTCACCGCGAGATCAAGTAATTCTCCGTAATTATTCGCACCAAAAACATCCATCATCATGGCAAAGATCAGTAAAAACGCCCGGGTTGCTCAACGTAAAGCCAATGCTGGTTCCGGTAGAGATTTTGTAAAAGTGGTCAAGAGCATCAAAGACCCCAAAACCGGAAAGTATACGTACAAAGAGCTGATGATTCACAAAGATTCCGTCAAGGAATTCTTCGCCAAGAAGTATACCTGTCATCGTGTTTTATCCTATCTCGTAAATATGCTTTTCTTTGTTGCTAGGAAAGCCTTTTTGCTGTTCACCTAACCGCTTTCAACACCATGAGCTTTTTTAAGAAATTTTTTACCCGCAATAAAGAAGAGGACCTCAATAAAGGATTGGAAAAAACCAAAACCGGCTTCTTCTCCAAAATCTCCCGCGCCGTCGCTGGCAAGGCTACCGTCGATGTAGAAGTGCTCGACGAATTGGAAAATATCCTCATCTCCTCCGACGTCGGCCTGGATACCACGGTCAAGATCATCGAACGCATCGAAGCCCGTGTCGCCCGCGACAAGTACATCAATACCAAAGAGCTCAATTCCATCCTCCGCGACGAGATCGTCCAACTCCTGTCCGAAAACGAAACCGAGGAAATGGGACAATTTACCCCTCCCTCCGCTCAGGACAAGCCGCTCTACGTCCTACTCGTCGTCGGCGTCAATGGGGTCGGCAAAACCACCACCATCGGCAAACTGGCCCACCAACTCCAAAACGAAGGAAAAAAAGTCGTCCTCGGAGCGGCCGATACCTTCCGCGCCGCCGCCGTTGACCAACTGGAAATCTGGTCCAAACGGGTCGGCTGTGATTTTTTCAGCAAAGGCATGAATACCGACCCCGCCGCCGTCGCCTACGAAACCGTCCAGTACGCCCTCCAAAATGACTGTGACGTGGCCATCATCGACACCGCCGGCCGCCTCCACACCAAGATCAACCTGATGAACGAGCTGTCCAAAATCCGACGCTCCGCCAATAAACGCCTCGAAGGCGCTCCCCACGACGTCCTACTCGTCCTCGACGCCTCCCCCCGACAGACCGCCATCGAACAAGCCAAACACTTTACCGCCGCCACCGACGTCAGCTGCCTGGCCCTCACCAAACTCGACGGTACCGCCAAAGGTGGCGTAGCCATCGGCATCAGCGACCAATTTAAAATTCCCATCCGCTACATCGGCGTCGGAGAAGAAATCGATAAATTACAGGTGTTCAACAAAATCGCTTTTGTGGAAAGTTTGTTCAACGGCGCCCAACTGAAATAAGCCCTACTCGGAGCCACAAGCCTCCAAATCGCGCCGCCGGAAGGTAGCTAGAATTTGCGGAGTCTGGGGATCCCCGCCGATCAATTGAATGTTGCGGCGGTTGATGATGTACAAGCGCGTCCGCCCCCCAATCTTACGGTAAGCCTGGGCATCCTCCGCACTGAGGTCCGTCTTCTCGGTCGGATGGCTGTGAAAAGCCGCTAGGGCCCCCGAATCAATGCTAATGCTTACCTTCCAGGGCAAGTCCGACTTCGACAATCCCGATACCGCTCCGTCGGGCATGACAAAGAAACTCGTCTCCCGATAACGGCTGTTGCGGTAGCGCTCGCGGCCCTCCCAGCTTTCGGTCGTTCCGGGTGGGCAATCCGCCAGAGAAAGATTTTCCCCACTGTCCAGACACTCCTCGTGCGCACGAATCCGCTCCGCATTGTGGGCCTCCATACTGGCCCCCGTAAATTTTTCGTTGCGCCGCGACTCCTCCCAGGCCCGGTCGATCATGGCAAGTACGGCCGGCATCCGCAACTCGGGGAAATTAGCAATGTTGGCGCACTCCTTTTTGGCCGCCCGTTGGATGCGAGCAGCACCCTTCGAAGAGGTATCCAAGGCCCCCTGCTGGAGAACGTGGGTCAGCTCGTGTGCCAGGAGCTGCTGCCCCGC
>CALCCH010000124.1 GCA_937899855.1 uncultured Saprospirales bacterium
ATCGGCATTGCTGGTTCGGGGTATCTTTTTTGGGGCCAGTAGAAGGAGGGGAAGAGAAAAAATGGCCAAAAGTGTTACCACGGCGGAGGGCGCTTGCCCCTAGCTTTGTTGTCGTGATCACAAGCCATGGTGGGCATCCCCGAAACCACCCCAAAAAGAAGTAAGGCGCAAAGCCAGAATGCGACAATGATGGCACAAGAATCATAAGACATGAAAAAGATACTATTAGGAAGCCTCGGCTTCTTGCTACTTACCGTTTTCTTTGCTTGCCAATCCGAAGAAGACCTCCTCTCCCACACGATGACCGAAACCGACGCCCCCCAATACCGTCGGGGAGCACTGGTGTCGGGACAACTATCGGATGGTAGAATTTACTTTGCCGACCGGGAAGCCTTCCGGGCCTTTCACCAAGAACTGTTGGAACAGGAAGAGGTAATGGTCGCCAAAATTTTAGAGGACCGCTATTACTCCGAGGGCTTTTATTCCCTCGTTCCCATTGTTCACGAAGGCAACGAACGGACCGAAGTACCGCGGCACATCGCCCGGGCCAAAGCACTCTCCCTAGAACTGGGCTACACCCAGAGCATTAAGGACCAAACCGTACTCGACAACTACGATAAGCTCGAAGGACTCTACAGCGGGGAGATCTTTATGAGCTTGGTAAACGAAGAGGCGGAAATCCAGATTGGGGAGGAGATTTACAAGTACACCGATACGGGACTCTTTATCGCTCGTAAACCAGAAATTAACGACTTGCAGAAATACCTGGTCAGCCAGAATATTTCCGTCAACCCCCTCTTCGCCACCGAAGCCAGCTGGAGCCAAGAGTACGCTGAAACCAACAACCCCTGTGGGGGAATGACCCCGGTGGGCAACTACCAGCACTACGTACCGACACTCCTGAGCGACTGTGAAATTACCAACCAAGGCAATTCCGGTGGCAACTACGGTGGTGGACCGAGCAGCCAACATACGCCCGGTGGCAGTGGGGTAACGCCGGAGGCCGAGCTGGGCATCATTGCGCAGGAGTTGGAGCAGTGCAGCGGTTCGGAGCCCTGGTTTCCCAACCTCTTTGGTACGGTGAAGGTCTGTATCCACAACTACGAAAGCCGGCAGCGGGTCAAAATCAAGTATACCGATGTAGACCTCCTGCTGGTGTACTACACCGAGATCAAGGTCAAACACCAGAACAAGCCCTACATTTGGTGGAGCAAGCAAAGCACCAACGAAGTGGCTCTCGGCATCAACAGTATCTCCTGGAATTTTTCGACGCCTTCGAGCGGTCTGCCGATCACCAATCAGGTGGGCGCGCGCTTCTACCTCTACAACGGCCGGATGTTCGAATCCCTCACTAGCTATTCCAATGCCGTGTATGCGGGTGATATTCCCATGCCCAATCTGCCCTTTGCCGACGACATCGACGTCCTCGTCGAGCTGGCCATCAACTTTCCCCTCTCGCCCCTGGACAGCGAAGCGGATGTACGGGAGTTCTTCTACGAGCAGCTCTTCGAGGCCGCCAAAAACGTACTGCAAAACAACAGCAGTCGTCAGTTGAAACGCGCCGGAGTGGTCATCAAGAACCTCGACCAAACCTGGGTACAGTACTACGACCTAGCCAACCGCTGTACCAACTGCCCCAAACGCGACAACATGATCGACTTTGGGATCGTCACCCCCCAGATCAACTACACCTTCGGTACGGGTAACGGTGGCAACCTGACCTTTGACAACTTCAACTTCGATTTCAACACGCCCAACGTAGTTGGTATCAATGCCTACGGCATGGCTAAACGCAACGGGCAGTGGTACGGTCGGCAGATGGTTTTCTAGCCCTCTCCCAAAGCTAATCCCCCCTGGGGAGCTAAGTCTTAGCAATTAGAATGGTAGTCATCTTTTGACTATTGTGGCAAGCTCCCGGTGCGCGTTGACGAACGCGTGCCGGGACTTTTTTTTAGCGCATCTGCTCCAATTTTTCGATGATCCACTCCTTGTCCGCCAGGTATTCGGGCGCGCGGGCCTTGGCCAGGAGTTTGTCGATGCGGGAATCGTTTTTGTAGGTATTGGTACGACGGATTTGGCGCAGCAAACCGAGGAAGCGTTTGTTGGCCGTTTTGTTTTTGAAGTGCACCGAGCTGCTGGGGAGGCGGTAGATAAACATTTTGAAGGCATCGAATTTGGCGTCGAAGAGGACGGACTCTTGTTCGTAGAGGATTTTGAGTTCGAAGCGGCGGGCGGTCACCTTGTAAAACTGGTCTTCGTAGGTGGGGGCCAGGTGTTGGAGGGCCTGGTCGTAGTCGAGGGTGTAAAAGTAGTATAGCGCGAGGTTGTACTGCACCAGGATGTCGGAGTCGCCGAGCCCCAGCAGGCGGTCGCGGTGCTCCTGGATAAAGCGGAAGACCCACTTGATTTCGCCCTGCCGCAGGCCGAGGGAGACGATATTGGAAAACAAGCTGGGGAGGATCAGGCCATCGCGGTAGAGCAGCCCCGCCTCCAGGTGCTTGCGGTAGGTGTGGAACACCTGGGGGAGGTAGTCGTGGCTGACCTTTTGGTATTTGTGGAGGATGTAGTTGCGATTGAGGGTCTGGAGGATGCTTTCCTGTTGTCTGGAAATGGCGCTGCGGTGCCGGTCGAGGAGTTCGTTGAACTGCTCAAAGTACTCCTCGGTATCCTGTTCCACCAGGGATTTGAGGAGGCGGTAAGCCCCCAGGTAGAGGGCGATGATGGGCATCTGGCGGTGTGCGTCATCCAGCTCGGCGATGAGGAGGTCGAGGTAGTGTAGGCGATTGCCGTAGTCGGTGGGGACGATGAAGACGTGCCGTGTCAACAACTGGCAGGCCATTTCCAGTTTTTGGAGCAGGTAGTAGGCATCGAGGTGAAAGTGCAGTTCGGGGAGCTGGAGGTCGGTACGGCGATTGTTGTCGATCTTCTGGAAGTCGATGACCTTTTTTTCCAGGCTAAAGTACTCGTAAAAGTACTGGGACGAATCGGCGGGCTGCTCCCGGGAGAGGGTTTTGAGCTTATTGTGGACGAGGTT
>CALCCH010000125.1 GCA_937899855.1 uncultured Saprospirales bacterium
GTACGCTAGGTGCCGTTGGCTTTGCGGGGTCGCAGCTGAGGGTGGTCTGGAGGAGGATGAGGGGGAGGTATTTCATATCTCTTGGTTGGTATGGCCGTTTGGATTGACCCTATTTTTCTAATCGTCAAGTGGGTATTCTTTATAGGCAGTGGTGTAGTGAATGGTATATTCACTGAGGCTCAATTTTTCGAAGTGGTGGTCAAAGTGGAGGGTTTTGACCAGGGGTAAGTCGATTCGGTCGGGCAGTTCAAAACGGTGTCGGAGCTCTAGCTGTGCTTCCGAAATGAGATCGATGGCTTTTTGCATTTGTGAGGCATCTTTTAGATTGAGGTCGGGACTGCCCCAGTGGATGGTGTACTGTAGGAGGAGGGCTTGGTCGTCAAAATCGGCCGTCATGATTACGGGGTGGAAGGTAGGACGGGCGCCATCGGTCGTAAACGCCAATGTCCAGTCCTTGGCATCGTGGTCAAAATTGACCGTATTTCTCTTTTTACCCCTTTCGAGCTCTTCCTGGATGGGGATGCTTTCTGCAATTTTGGCGTAGCTGTCTCCGAGGTGAATGGGATGGTTTTTTAGGGGGATGGGGATGAGTGGTCGTTCGGACATTGTGTTCGAGCAAGAAATACAATAAAACATGATAATTATTATAGCTAGGTATTTCATTTCAATATTATTTATTGACAGGGGGTTAGTCTTTCATTAATTACATCAGAATGAAGATATGGTACGATCAAATCTATGTACGCAAGGCCCCAGTTGGGATCAAAGCCTTCCGACATAAAATAAAAATGCGTTGCATTACTCACGCCGGAATCTTCTGCATTCGCTTGCCATTGAAACCGATCTCGATAATCATTGTACCAATGATTCCACACAAAGCCAGTATTCGTAATGGTTAAGGGGTTATCGTACTCATCCTTGAGATAAATATTGATATTTCCATACACCTCATACCCTTGAGATGCGGAGGCATTTTCGAAGAAATCATTTGTAATGCTGTAAATCTCATTGGAGTTATTCTCTTCGTTTCTGAGACAACGATATACTTTATTTATGAATGCAATCCATTTAAAAAAATGATTTACCCGGTCTTCTTCGCTTGCTTGCTCCCAATCCAACTTTATTATATCAATTTTTGATCGATCTGTAAGTGGTAAATTCTCCTTTATAAACTCCTTTTCCTCCTCTGAAAAGAAAAATCCTTCTGTTAACCATTCTACAATTTCTGACCTGAATTTTTCTTCGAATAAAGCCCTTTCATCACACTGCTCCACCCCCCTCGAATCGTAATCGTCACAGTGGCAAGCCGTTGTCAAACCCGCAAGAATGGCGGCGCGCACTGCTTCTTGTTCCACCTCCAACTGTTCTACCAAGTTACCCAAAAAGGCCGCCAACTGAAAGCTCCCCTCCATACAATTGGCCAGATGTGCTTGCTCTGCTTCCAGCCCCAAGTGCTGAATCAGCGATTCCACCAAGGTGCTGTAGCCCTGCTCTTCCCACCAATTGAGTGGGTTATTGCCTCCTCCATTGGGGCCTCCGCCCCCGCCGTTGTGATAATGACTGCCTCCTTCCCGTTCGGGTGGAAAGGTCCCCCCATTCGTTCGTCCCCAACCACCCACCGGTAGATTTTGCTCGCAATTGGGGTTATCGTATACGATCAGGACGCAATCGGCACAAACCGATCCACAGGGACTGCGTTCTTCTGCCATGTCGCTTTCCCCTTCTTCCCACAGCGGGACAATCCATTCGGCGCATTCCCAATGCCAGAGCAACGGGCAGCGATAGTGGCTCTCGGAGGTGATTTCCTGGGCTCGAGCTTGGGCCAGCAGCGGGTCGTGATAATCGAACAAGCGTTCGTCGAAGGTAAGAAAAAGTCGCAGCTCCGTGTAAAAATTAGGCGGGTGGTCCTCCGTGAGGAGTCGGTGGTACAGCGCATCACGTCGCAGTAATTTGAAATCGTAGATGTCTCCCTCGGGGTATACAATCAAGACAGCATCCGTCGCATCGGAATGGGCTTGGATGAGGGGAATGAAAGTGAAAAAATCGCGGGATTCGACTTGTGACCAAACGGGAAAGCCAAGGGTGGCGCTGAGGGTGGGAATAAAGTTTTCCTGATCATCTTGATAATCAATCAGGTACTGGATGGTACTCAATCGAGTGCTGGGGTCGCGGAATTGGCTTTGCGATTCGATCAAATTCCCCAGATGAGGATTGGCACTGAGGATGTACTGATCGTCAAAGAATTTATCTTTGAGGGGGCTTTCTATTTCGTAACTTGGAGATTGGCCAGCGCTAAGATGGGAGGTCTTGGAAAGCTCCTGCAGTGGTTCTTTCTTACAGCCCCCCAAGCATGCCAATACGGTGAGTAGGAATAGCGTTTTGGTGTTGAGGTTTGACATCGTAACTGGTCTTGGTCAATGAATCAATGGTAGTAATGTTCCGTAGCGGACGTAACTCGATCCAGACTAATACGTACATATTATGTCTAGCAATCGGTTCGTTTTGACCATGTTCGGTCTGTAATCAACCTCATTCTCTAGCGAAAGCACTAAATGTATCGAGCCAGCTTCTGATCAGTTTGCTAACTTTGTGGTGCGGCCCTCGCCTGGGATTGGAGGAGACACCACATTTGTGTAATCGTTGTTAAGATAGTTTAAAAAAAGTGACTTTACAAGTCAAAAGCGGGAATTGTGTTTTTTTGTACGCACATAATGTGCACAAATCATTGACTCACAAAGCCTTAGTAAATTTTATAATAGTTAGATTTTTTATGACTAATTGGTAAATTCAGAAATTTTCGTTTTTTATTGACACCCAATTGATGGTATTAATTTCAACTGTTTAATCCCCAGTCCTCCATGTGGCGCTACCTTTTGTCTTTCTTGCTGGGCCTCCCCGCCATCCTTCCCGCCCAGCTGCATTACGTCGTAGTGGATGATATCCAGTGCGAAGGCAAGCGCCGCACCAAATCCGCCACCATCCTCCGCGAAATGGACCTGGCCCCCGGCGACACCATCGGCCTCCTCGAACTCGCCCCCCGCCTCGAAAAAAACCGGACCCTCGTCCTCAACATGACCCTCTTTACCGTCGTCGTGGTCAATATCGGAGAATGGCGAGGCTACAACCACATCGTCGTCACGGTCACCGTCAAAGAACAGTGGTACCTCTTCCCCTTCCCCATCTTCGAACTGGCCGATCGCAATTTCAATGTTTGGTGGAGCGAACAAGGCCGTAGCCTCCAACGGGTCACCCTCGGTCTCCGCCTCACCCACTACAACG
>CALCCH010000126.1 GCA_937899855.1 uncultured Saprospirales bacterium
CCACTTTGTGGATACCTACGAAGCGGGCCTCAAGCTGCTCGGCACCGAAATCAAGTCGATCCGACTGGGCGAGGCCAATCTGAAGGATGCGTACTGTGCCTTTGAAGATGGGGAATTGTACGTCCACAGTCTTTTTATCGCCGAATACAAGTACGGCAATCATTTCAACCACGAGACCCGTCGGCGTCGCAAGCTCCTACTCCGCCGCCGCGAATTGCTAAAGCTCGACAAACGCGTCAAAGAAAAGGGACTGGCCATCGTTCCCTACCGCCTCTACCTCTCCGAGCGGGGATTTGCCAAGCTCGAGATCGCCCTGGCCCAGGGTAAAAAATCCTACGACAAACGCGAAACCATCAAGGCCCGCGACAACAAACGCGAACTGGACCGCGTGAAAAAGCTCTACCGCTAGGTATCATCCCAGCTCGCTCCGCTTTCCGATCGAATTGTCCGCGATCAACGTTTTCCATTCTTCCTTTTCCCTTAACTTGAAGGGCAATAGGTGTTATCCATACCACTTTTGCTAACCCGCACTCGCTTGCAAAGACAATGACCCCATCATCAGCAACGTTTCGGGCGTCGCTTCCTGGAACATTCCCACCGAACCCCTGATCGTCGATTCCTGTTTCTCCCCGGAGCGCTACCTCCCAGGCTACATCATCACGCCGCCCACCGTGGGCCAGGAAATTCACAAGATTGCCTTTGATCCGCTGGATGACGAGGCCCTATACGTCACCACCTGGCGCCGGATGACCCACGGGGTGCAGGTCAGTATTTGGGACAGTGAATTGTACCGGGTAGACCTGAGGACCAATACTTCGACTTTTGTCACTACCCTCACCGATCATAGCCTGTACATCTTGGACGAAGCCCAGTCCCATCTGGTAGACAGTATGGAGCAGCTCGTATTTGAGGATGATCGGTTGCACCTCGGCCTGGGAGAACCCCACTGGCTGGACGAATACGGTACCGCACCCTGTTTATGGTGGCCAACCTAAGGACGAGAAGCTACGAAGTTATCGACGGGCCATTCCCCGAGGATTGCCCAAACCACGATATCAGTAGCGTACAAGTCGTTCCCAATCGACCGGGCGAGATTGTATACGTACTCAATCGGTCTTTCTACGACGAACTTGGGGAGTGCCGAAAGCGGCACGATCTCGTCCATCTCAACTTGAATACGGGAGTGGAAAATGTCTTGCTCATCGATTGGTAATGCCATCCCGAGCTGCTTTATTCCAGTAATAAATACCCGAAAGCTTGGAAATATGCGGATTTATTGGCATATTACGATATAAGCGACGGTATACTTAAAACCTGGTAAAGCCGTTGCGCACCTACCAGGGTAAAACCATTGGTACCTCCACGGTACCTGGCTTTCTTTTTTCCTATTTTCCTATTGATTTAACTTATGCAAATCCGATACGAACTTCTCCGCAAGGAGGGGTTTGGCTCGTGATGGGAGGGGGAAACAAAGTTGCTGGTAAAACAATTTGTGGTCTTTGGGGCCAACAAATAATTTTACTTTTTCGTGCTAAATTTTTACCTCTGCGACCTTTCATTATTTGTCATATGAGTAAGCAAAAAAACAACGAGCCCAGCCCCGAATCAGTCGGCGCCAGTGAAAATGGAAGTGCCCAGCAGAACGGTCAAAATGGGGCGACGGTGGTATCGCTCAAAGGGATGTACGAGGATTATTTTCTCGACTACGCGTCCTACGTGATTCTCGAGCGGGCCGTGCCGGGAATTGTCGATGGGCTCAAGCCCGTTCAGCGGCGGATCCTACACGCGATGAAGGAGATGGATGACGGGCGCTACCACAAGGTGGCCTACATCATCGGGCAGACGATGCAGTTTCACCCCCACGGGGACGCGGCCATCGGGGCGGCGCTGGTCAATATGGGGCAGAAGGATCTGTTGATCGACCCCCAGGGCAACTGGGGGGATACCCGGACCGGAGACGGGGCGGCGGCTTCGCGTTACATCGAGGCGCGGCTGACGAAATTTGCACTTGAGGTGGCTTTTAACCCCCAGACCACCGATTGGGGCATCTCCTACGATGGTCGCAAAAAAGAACCCATCGACCTACCCATGAAGTTTCCCCTGCTGCTTGCGCAGGGGGCCGATGGCATCGCAGTGGGTTTATCCACCAAAATTCTGCCCCACAATTTTATCGAACTCATCAAGGCCTCCATCAAAATTCTGCGGGGCAAACGCCCCAAGGTCTATCCCGATTTTTCCAACGGTGGGCTCATCGACGTCAGCGACTATACCGATGGGAAGCGCGGCGGCAAAGTCAAGGTCCGCGCCAAACTCGAACAGGTAGACAAGAGCACCCTCGCCATTCGCGAGCTGCCCTACGGCGTCACCACCACCAGTATGATCGATAGCATCGTCAAGGCCAACGATAAGGGCTCGATCAAGATCAAAAAAGTAACCGACAACACGGCGGCGGTGGTGGAAATCTTGATCGATCTGGCCCCCGGTATTTCTCCCGACGTTACGATGGACGCGCTCTACGCGTTTACCAACTGCGAAATCTCGATTTCTCCCAACGCCTGCGTCATTGTCGACGACAAGCCTCACTTCCTCACCGTCAGCGATATCCTAACCATTTGTACGGAAAACACCAAAGACCTGCTCCGCCAGGAATTGGAAATCAAGCGGGGTGAATTGGAAGAGCGCTGGCACTTTGTGAGCCTGGAGAAAATTTTTATCGAAAATCGCATCTATCACGAAATCGAAGAGGCCGAGAGCTGGGAAGAAGTCCTCGACATCATCGCGGTGGAATTGAAAAAATACGTCCGCACCCCCAGCGCAACCAAGCCCAAACGCGGCGACAAGCGCCTCCGACTCCAACGCGAGGTCACCGAAGACGACATCGCCCGGCTCACCGAGATTCGCATCAAACGGATTTCCAAGTACAATTCCTTCAAGGCCGACGAGTTGTTGAAGAAACTGGAAGAAGAACTCAAGCAGGTCAATTACGATCTCCAACACCTCACCGAGTTTGCCATCGCTTACTTCGAGGAGCTGTTGCGCAAATACGGCAAGGGCCGCGAACGCAAAACGGAAATCACCACCTTCGATGCGATCCAGGTCCGTCGGGTGGTGCAAAACAATACCAAACTCTACGTCGACCGCAAGAATGGCTTTATTGGGTCGAGCTTGAAAAAGGAGGAGTTTGTCGGGGACTGTGCCGATATTGACGACATCATCGTTTTTCGCAAGGATGGCAAATTTCAGGTGGTTCGGATGGCGGATAAGGTATTCGTCGGAAAAAACATCATCCACATTGCCGTGTGGAAAAAGGGGGACGAACGCACGACCTACAACCTGATTTACCTCGACGGTGCAACCGGCCGTACCATGGCCAAGCGCTTCAACGTCACCGCGATCACTCGGGAGCGGGAATACAATTTGACCAAGGGAACCAAGGGGTCCAAGCTCTTTTATTTTACCGCCAACCCCAACGGCGAAGCCGAGAAGGTCACCCTCCAGCTAAGCCAGGGCTGCAAAGCCAAGAAAAAGCAACTCGATTTTGATTTTAGCGAATTGGACATCAAGGGGCGAGCGGCCGGAGGTAACCTGATCACCAAGTATCCGGTCCGCAAGGTCAGCTTATTGGAGCTGGGTAAATCTACGCTGGGGGCGCAAAAAGTCTGGATCGATGAGGTAAGTGGGCGTCTGAATACCGAAGAACGCGGTCGTCTCCTGGGAGAATTTGATACGGGCGATGACGACCTGATTGTGCTGTACCACGATGGCAGCTACGAATTGCTCCAACTGGAGCTGACCAAGCGTTTTGAACCGAAGGAAATCCTCTACGTCGGCAAATTGCATCCCAAGCTCGTGGTGAGTGCCGTCTACTACGATGGCAATAAGGGGTGGACCATGGTCAAGCGTTTTGCGATTGAGACGACCAAGAAGGGGCATCGCCAGCGTTACCTCACCGAGCATCGGAGTACCAAACTGCTCTTCGCCTCGGTCAAACCCAATCCCCGTATCTCCTACAAGGTCCGCGTCAATTCGCAAACCATGCCGGGCGAAGTCACCCTCTCCGAATTTATCGACGTCAAGGGCTGGCGCGCCCTGGGTAACAAGCTGAGCGATCGCAAGCTGACCGCCGTCAAAGAAGTCCAGGCTCCGCTCAAGCCGGGCGATACCATCGAATTGGGCTTCTAAACGCTGCGCCAACCGCTCAAAAGGACAGCTTGGTCGTCACGTGTCGATTGATGATGACTGGGCTACACGGCGGACACTGCGTCGTGATCGCATCGTCCCTTACGTCGGCCAGGTTGGCCTGCCCGCCGGCAACCAGGAGTGGAATGCCGTCCGAGTCTTCCCCACCCGTAATCTGTCCCACACTGTTCAGCTGTAGGGCCACCACGCTACCCGCCCCTTCGATGGCATCGGGGCAACTGTCGTTGTCAGAGTCGTTGTCGAGGTGGTCAAAGATGCCATCCGAATCCGTGTCGACACCCGTGACCGTGGAGGAAACGACCTCAAAGCTATTGGCTTCAAACAGCAACCAGGAATCGTACAAATCGTCCCCACCATCCGATACGCCAATCTTGACCGTATTGTCCCCTGGGAAAAGGGTTGCCGAGAAGTCGAGGACGGTGGTAAAACCATCTGCCTCAATGCCCACGGCATTGGTGCGGGTTTCGTTGTCGACAAAAAAAGCGGATTCGTTGATGTTGTTGACGGTGTTGATACTCACGATGGCACCACCTGGACTGAGGGCGCGGTTTTCTCCGTTGACCAGGATGCGGATGTTGTCGTTAAAGACGCCTTCTACGTACTCCAAGTATTCTTCCGAGGCAAAAACGAAACGTCCCCGAATGACCGAAATCTGTGATACATTGACCGTAAAGCTCAGGGAGGCAACATCATTTTCTCCGAGGCCCGTATCGAAATCCGGGTCGGTACCGCCTCCCGCTCCCGCAAAGTCCCCAAGCCCAAAGGGGTTGAAAAACTGATTGACCAGGCTGTCATCCACGCTCTCCACATTTCCCGAACTGAAAATGATGCCCGTACTAAAACTGGCAAAAGCCTGGGGATTGCCCAGGGAATCCACAATTTGGTCCGCATCGTCAAAAGTGGCGATTTGGTTGACCGAACCATCTCCCTGATTGATGGTCTCCCCGGTGATGGTGACATCGGAGCTCGTTTTGAAGATGTAGGAGGCCAGCAGGGCCGCATCGGTACTGGGCGTCACTTCAAAAATGTCGTCCGCATCGTCGGGGAGCGATACCCCATAGGCCCCCGTCAGGACGGCCATCCCCTCGTCGACATCCGGGATGCCGTCGTTGTCGTCATCCAAGTCAGCCAAATCGGCGATGCCATCCGAGTCGTTGTCGGGGAAGCGGAGGGCGAAATTGTTGAGGGCATCGCAATTGCCACCGGTGGCGATGGTAGCGGTTTCGACATTGTCACCTCCCAGGACAAAAAAGGTGGGGTAGCTGGCCAGATCGGTAGCCATGACGAAGTCGTTGATTTCGCCGGTGATGTCGACGGAAATATTGTCGAACCAGATGGCTTCGTTGTTTTCCAAAGCCGTGTTGGTGATAAAACGTAGGCGGGAAGTGGAAGAAGCGGGGAGGGTAACAAAGGCCGACAGATCGAGGTTGGTAACGGCGATGGGAGGCGAAGGACTGTTGCCATCGGGGTTGACGTAGGTGTAAACGGTGGTGTAGTTGGCGCCGTTGTCGGTCGACAGCTGCACCTCAAAGCCCTCTCCCGATTCGACGTTTTGGTGGACGTCGAAGGTAAAGTTGAGGAAGGCTGCGGTGGCGAAGGACAGGTCGATGACCCGGAAGGCCCCCGCGAGGTCGTCCTTGAGTTGGAGGACGGGTTGGGTACCCCCAAATTCGTAGCCTCCGGCCACAAAATTACCGGCGGAGACGTCGTTGCTGTTGATGTTGCTTCCGTCCCGGATCCAAAAATCGCTGGCCCAGTTGAGGGTTCCGCTGTTATTGTTGGTGCCGGTAAAGACGTTACCGGAGAAATTTTCCCCTACCGATTGGGAGTTGGTAAAGGTATAGCGGTATTCGCCATTGGCGTCGGTGGTGCTGGTACTCAGCAGCAAATCGCCCGCATCGACGGTCCCGTCCTGATTGGCATCGTAGTAGATGTCGACCCGGACCCCCGGAATGCCTGCCTCACCGTTGTCGTTGCCGTTGCCGTTGAGGTCGTTGAATACTTTCCCCGAGATGATCTTCTGGGTCCCCGTAGCGGTACACTGGGCGCTGGCTGGGGCGTGGTACAGTAAGCCGAGGCCGAGGGTTAGGAGGAATCGCCCCATTTTGCTTGGCCACAGACCAAGGCGGGATGGACGAAGGTTTTTGTGTTTGGAATTTTCCCTTCTCATTATTGCTCTTCTAAGTGGGTTTACAAAGTATGTCCACTAAATCCTACGGCAAATAACAAGAAGGGTTACATCGGCTATGGGCCAAAAGAATGATGCCTCCGAGGCATACTCGGAGGCACAGCTATTCATCTAATATTGCGATTTAAGTGCTGTCGCTAAGATGTCGATTAGACGGAGCGGAACAAAGAATGATTTCGGCGCGCTTTTCCGCCGGGTTTTTGGCGTGGTTTTTCCTACTCCGTCTTGCAAAACAATTGTTGTAGCTTGGTCTGTTCCCCACGGATGCGTACGGCATAACAACCCGGAGGGAGGTCGCCGGTGAGCAGTTCGTAGGTGTTTTTGCCGGGTAGAGCGGCAAAGGTCCACTGTTGAACTTGGTTGTTTCGGAGGGAAAAGAGCTGGATTTGGACGCTTTCCTCACGGTCGCCGGTCCATTCCAAGCAGGTCCAGGTGGTACAGGGGTTGGGGCTGATGCGGAGCTGCTGATTGGTGCGTTCCCGACTTTCTTGTTCGCTCAGCTCGTCGGTGACCGGTCGGGAAAAGAGGTCTTTGTCGGCGATGATGATGGTGGGGAGGCTGTGGAGGTTGGTGGCGTCACAGAAGCCCACGAAGGAGAGGATCCTTGTCTGTCCATCAAATACGTAGCTGATGCTATCCGTCGTGGTTTCAGTCAGTTCCTCTTCGTCCGATCGGCAATTGTAAGAACGCATTTCGTAGCGGGCTTGATTGATGCGGTAGGGGGCCCAGCGAAAGCTCAATTCGATGAAGGGCGTGATGACGTTGCGAGTGGGATAGAGGCGGGTACAATTGCCCGGGTAATCGTCATCGGGTCCTTTGATGCCCAGTTGATTGACGAGAAAGCGGTAAACGGGATCTTTGGTTGCGGTTAAACCGGTGTCGACGGAGGAGGAGGGGCAAATGCGTGGATTGCGGATGAGCTGATAGATGCTATCCAGGTTTTGAGGATGAAGCAAAAAAGTTTTCTGAGCATAGAGAGCGGAGGAAGACAACAGAAATAGGAACAAGCCTCCAATCGAAAAGAATCTCTTCAGAACGATCATAATTGTGATAAAAGTTTGATGTTATGAGAAAATACTTAGAATTTAAGGGCTCGAAGGAACAGTAAAAAGGACGATTTTAGCCCTTTTTTCCGGAGTGCTGGCCCGTTTGGCATTTTGTAGCGTATGAAAAAAAGCAAATTGATCGAGACCCTCAAGCGATTTGAGGCTTCTGAACTGGAGCGGTTGCGCGCATTCCTCCAGCAGCCCCCCACCAAGGGGCGCCCCCCCAGTAGCGATGAGCAACGGCTGCTGGATTACCTGCTGCCCCATTTTCCCGACTTTGATTCTGAATCGCTGGACCGCGAAAAGGTCTTCCGAGCCCTCTATCCGGAGGGCAAATGGGTGAAGGGCAAATTGGAAAAACGCATGACGTCCCTCCTGTACTGGATACAGCGCTTCATCTGCTGGGATCGTTGGGACCAGCGGGCCCATCCGATCGAACGCGAATTGCTGCTGGCTGACTTTTACGAAGAGCGGGGTTCCGAGCGGCTGTCGGAGTGGAGCATGCGCCGGATGCAGAAGTTGCTTAAAAGCGATTCGATTCGGGACAAGAGTTACTACTTGCGTGCCTTTCGGGTTCAAAATAAGATTGCGGAATACCAGAGCCTCAACCACAATACCCGCAAGCGCCAGCTGGATTTTCCCCACCCCCAGGAGAGCTTGGAGGTATTGTACCTCATCCACAAGCTCACCTACTACTGCGCCCTGCTCTCCATCAAGGGCTACCCGATGGCGCCCGATACCCAAGCGGAGCTGGACCGGCTCGAAGCGCTGGGGGAAAACCCCACGGAGCGCCCTCACCTCCACCTGCCCCTCCTCCGCGCCTACGCCCTGGCCCTGATCTTTTTGCGCCACCGCGATCGGGAAGATGCCTACCGCCAACTGCAAGGCGTCCTGGAGAAACACGACAACCAGTTTAGCCTGCGCGACCGACAGTCGCTCCGGGCCTTTTGCCGCAATTTTAGCATCTACCATTCCAATCAGAGCCGATAGGACTACCAAGACGAAACCTTCCGAATCTACCAAGCCGACCTCCAGCGGGGTCTGTTGTACTATCACAACGGACTCACCGTGAGCACCCTCCGCAACATCGTGACCAGCGGACTCCTCCAAAAGCAATTCGATTGGGTCCGGAAATTCCTGGAAGAACACCGCAGCCGCATCGTCGGGGCCCTCCGCCCCGAGGAGATTTATCACTTCAACCTGGCCCGCTACCATTTTGCCCTGGGAGAGCATGCCGTTGCCCTCGACCTCATCGCCGATCACTACGACGACCTGTACTACCAAATTGCCGCCCGTCGGCTGGAGATCATGATCCATTACGAGACCGATTCCCCCCTGCTCGACGCCAAGCTGGATGCCTTCAAAACTTTTCTCTACCGGCTGTCGAAAAAACAGATTTCCGAGCACCAACGGCGGGGCAATCAGCACTTTTTCAATGCCCTGCGTCAGATCCTCCACCCCCAAACCCCATTTGATGACCAGCGCGTTCGGCGACTCATCGAGAAGTGGCAAGGACAATCCGTCCTCGTAGAAAAAGACTGGTTACTGGAAAAACTAAGGGACCTGACCTGATCCCAAAAGGCAGCCGACCTTTTCTACCTTACGGAAGAGAAAAGGCCGGCCTGCATAATTGGGGATGATTTTTTGGGTTGTATTTTGGGGCTTGCAAAGGAGAAATCTATCTTGTTGTTAGTGCCTTTGTACCAGGATACTTTCGCGTCCTTCGGTACTCAATAATTCAAACGTATACATACCCACGGGCCATCCGCTAAGATCTACCCATTGTTGGTAAGTGCCCGCTTCTCGGTAATCGTGGTCGATGACGCGTTGTAGCTGACGACCGAGGGCATCGTAAACGGTGAGGCTGATGGGACCGCTTTGTTGGAGCTTAAAGCTCAGGTTGACCTGGTCGGTCGTGGGGTTGGGGGCGCCGACGAGATTCTGCTGATCGACGGGGATCAGCTCGGCGGAGCGATCGCTATTGTCGTCGCCAAAGCCGGTGTCGCCCTTGCGAGCGCAGCGACAGCGGGTAAGCGCGATTTCGCCCAATTTGAGGATGGGCCCCTTGTAGATGTACATGCCGTTGACGCCAAAGCTAACGGAGTAGTAAGGCGAGTGGCCTACGGAATTGGGGCTCTGGGGCGAGGAATAAGCGTTGCGGTCGCAATTGCTCATCAAGCCGATCAGTTGGGGCGTCTCGACGATGTGTTGGAAGACGATCAGCGAGTTGTAGGGGGTGGGCAAGGAGTTAGCGAACACCAGTTCACCGCTCATACTCAGCTCGTACTGGTTCAGGTCACAGTCGCTGGGCCAGGGGATGAAAAAGGGAAAGTCGGTTCTTCGGTCGATGGGGTAGGTAACGAGGGGCGAGTCGACGCAGAGGCAGTTATCACCCAGCGGTGGATTGTTGGGGAAGAGGACGGCCAGGTCGGCGACGATGATGCCGGAGGGCCCCTCGGGACCACCACAATTGGAATTGAAGCCAAAGAAATTGAGTCCCGACAGGCCATCGAAGGCTATGCTGGGGGTGGTAGAGCTGGCTTGGCCACTGGCGCCCGTTTCGAGGTTGATGTAATACGATCGGTAGGCCTCCGCGCCGGGCGTGTTTTTCCAGTAGAAGGAAATGAAATTTTGATTGATTTCGTTGATGAGTGGGTTGGGAGCGGGGCATTCTTGATTCGAAACCGTACCTTCCACGAAGGGAAGGACCAGCTCATACAATTCGTTGTAATCGATGCCAATTTGGTCCTCGTAGGTCTGGTAAATGGACTCGAGAGTCTGATCAAAATTGCTGTTGGTGAGTAAATACTGGGCCTGCCCATAACTGAATATGGGTAGACAACACCAGAAAAAAAATGTGGAAATCTTTTTTAAACCTTTCATTAGTTAGCGTAATTTAGCTGAATAAAATCGTTATCCGTTATAGAAAAAATGTAGCTTGCTCACAAAAATAAGCAAGTAGTATCATCCAAATTCCGGTGAATCCTTTGCTGCGAGATCAGTCACATAGTTCTATAGTAAAAGTCGCTTAGCGCGATTCTCCTGTGGGGCTCTGGGGTAGCGAGCGAGAATCTTTCATCGGCTTGAGCGGTGGACTTGATGGGTTGCGAGCCAATGTATTCTGGTTATTGATCGTAAAATTAGTGGCTCTCACGGTAAAAATCCATTACAAAATTAAACCATTTTTCCTTTCGGCTATTGCTGCCCCAATCGCCAAAACCAGTGGAAACTTATGCACGGAAGTAAGCTGTTTGAAGTGTTAGGTGCTTTTGATCCTAAAGAACTGCGGCGTTTACACGCCTTTCTCATTTCCCCCTTCTTTGCCCAGTCGCGCAGCAACGAACTGGTGGTGCGCCTACTCGAATGGCTCCTCCCACACGCTCCCGATTTTCGCAGCCCCCTGCTGACCAAAGCCACGACCTTTGCCAACCTCTTTCCCGAAAAAGACTACCATCCCGGACAATTGGAGAAGGTCATGACCTCCCTCCTCAAAGAAACGTACCGCTTTCTACCGTTCCACCAGGAGAGCCAAGAACAAAGTAAAATCAGCCTCCTGCTGGCCCAAGCCCATTTCTTCCAACAGCGGGGAATGGAGAAATACTTCACCAAAACCATCAACCAGCTGCACCGCCACCAGGAACAACGCCGCCCCCGCGATATCGACTTTTACTACGACCAGTACCAAATCGATGCCGTCATTTCCGAGTTTGCCAGCATGTACAACACGCGCAACAGCGAACTTCACATCCCCGAAACCCTCCGCAGCTTCGACAACTACTACCTCCTACACCGGCTCGAATACACCTGCAAATTGCTGTCGCAAAACCAGCATTTCGTCTCCCCTAATATTCAGGATAACATCGACCAACTGGAGGAGATGTTGCCCCGAATGACCCGCAACGCCATCGCAGAGATTCCCCTCATCCGGGCCTACATCACCGCCTTCGACCTGCTGCGGGGCAAGGAGGC
>CALCCH010000127.1 GCA_937899855.1 uncultured Saprospirales bacterium
CCAGCGAGATCGTCAGCAATATGGGCGATGGCGATGAGCTTGTCCTCTTCGTTTTGTGCGGCGATGTGGTTGGAGAAATAGCCCAGCGGGCCCGCTCCGATATCGGCGACAGTTTTGCCCTTGAGGTCTCCGATTTGTTGGATCACTTCGAAGGGGCGTTGCCAGACGTGGCGGTACTTTTCGAGCAGGTCCTCGTTGTCGCTGGCCACGTTGCCACCGGGAAGGGTGACGCTGCGGGACGGCGACTTGGTGTCCTCCGCGTAGTTGTGCTCGGTAACGAAGGGTTTCTTGGTCGTTTCACTGGAGGGATCGACACAAGCGGAGAGCAAAAATACAGTCAACAGTAATGATACGATTCCGTAGCCTTTCATCAAGCGGTAGTTATGGATGAGTGATGCGGTGACCCAAAGGTAATAAATCACCTGGTTTTATCCCTTACAAAATTCAATCAGCAGTCGTTCCAAGGCCGCCCGCATTTGCCCACCCGAGCCCGCATAATAGTTGACCAGCACGGCATACACTAGCTCCCGCCCCCCCGTCGTCCGCACGTAGCCCGTGTAGCCCCGCACCCGCTCCATGCCCCCACTCTTCCCCCGCAAGCGCCCCTCCGCCACCGTCCCCCGAAACATCGAACGCAGCGTTCCCGAACGCCCCCCGATGGGTAAACTGTCGTAAAAAGCCCCAAAAGCCGCCTTTTCCGCCGCCATCAACCGCAGCACCGTACACAAGTGCCGACTCGTGATCCCGTTGCGGGGCGACAAGCCGCTGCCATCCATCAGGTACAGTCCCGTATCGTCCAAACCCCGAGCACTCCAGAATTCACGAACCACTTCCAGCCCCGCCTCCGTCGTCCCACCCCGACCCCGAAGCTTGCCCAGGGTCTTGAGCAAGGCCTCGCAGTAGAGGTTAACGCTCTGGTGATTGGCCACCCGAACGATCTCGCGGAGGGCTGGGGAGCGGAGCTCCAACAAACTTTGCCGCGGGGCCTCCTCCTCCCCCACCGTTCCCGTTCGCCGGCGTTCCCACTGGCTGGTGGCTCCACCGCTGCTGCGGATGCCCCGGGCAGCCAGGGCCATCAGGAGTTCGTGCGCCGCCTGGAAGGGCGGATCGGGCAGCGAGCCCTTGATGGTAAAGGTACCCGAACCCACGGGAATCGTGCCGCGAACGATCCGAGTGTAGGCGTAGGGAACGCCGTAGAGGTAGGCATTGTCGCCCGTCCCGCGGGCCGCCGATTGAAGCTCATTGACCAAGAGGAGGTTGGGGACTTCGGGGTCGGTGCGGAAGATTTCGGGGCGAGCGCCCAGTTGGGAGGCCTGCTGGAGGTGGAGGAAGTAAAGGTTCTCGTGCCAGTTGAGGCCCCAGGCGCCGGCGGCGTAGTAATTGCCCAGGTCTTCCCAGGGCCAGGTCCGGGCCAGGGGGGCGCCTTCGAAGTGGGAGGCATCGCCGACGACCTGTCCTTCGATCCGGCGGATACCCGCCTTTTCGAGGGCCGTGACAAGTTGGTCGAGAACGGTGGTGGCGCGATCGGTGGCGTCCAGCTGGGGGGAAGCCAGGGTGGGGTCGCCGGTGCCGCGGAGGTAGAGGTTGCCACGGAGGGTACCGTCGGCTTCGATGCGGCCGGCGTATTCGAAGTGGGGTTGGTAGCGAAAGTCTTCGCCGAGTAGGGCCAGGGCGGTGGCGGTGGGCAGCACCTTGAGGGTGGAGGCGGGAATGAGGCGTTGGTCGGGCTGGTGGCTGGCTAGGACCGCTCCAGTTTGGCGGTCGAGGAGGCAAATGCTGGTGCTGGCGGCGGACAGTTGCGCAGTGCTCAGGAGCCGGTCGATCGCTTTTTGCGCGACGGGCTGACCCCATAAGCGGAACGGGATACACGCGATCAGTAGCAGGAAGAGCGGAAAACGTATCATGAAAAAGGGCTTTGGTCGATAAATTAAAAAAATTCCAACAAAGATCGGCTCGGCGTTGTAGTATTGGGGTACATCTGATCGCCAAGCAACCATTTATGCCTTCCACCGACTACTCCTGGCTCCTGCGCATGGCCTGGCGCGATAGCCGCCGCAACCGGGGCCGCCTCCTGCTCTTCGTCTCCTCGATCATCCTGGGCATCGCCGCCCTGGTCGCCATCAACTCCTTTGGGGCCAACCTCCAACGCGACATCGACCGCGAGGCCAAGACCCTGCTCGGTGCCGACCTGGTCCTGGAAGGCAACCAAGTCGCCCGCGATTCGATCCTCCGGGTGCTGGACGGCCTGCAGGACCAATCGGCCAGCAACGTGGGCTTTATCTCGATGGTCCTGTTTCCCCAAAACGGCAACCGCCGCCTCGCTTTTATCAACGCCCTGGAAGGGGATTTCCCTTTTTACGGCCAACTCAATACCGAGCCCCGCCAGGCCGCGCGCAGCTTCCGCGACGGGCCCAAGGCGCTAGTCGACAAGAGCCTGATGACCCAATTTGGCCTCCGCAATGGGGATACGGTCAAAATCGGGGAGCAGCGCTTTAGCATCGAGGGCAAGCTCAACGCCCTGCCCGGCCAGGCGCAGATCACCTCGGCCATTGCGCCCACCATCTACATCCCCCGGGCCTACCTCGACGCCACCGGTCTGATCCAGATGGGGAGCCGGGTGGAGTACCGCTACTACTACCAACTGCCCGCCACCGTCAACCCGGATACCCTGGCCCAGCAGCTCCGCCCCGCCCTGGCAGCAGCTTCCCTCAGCGCTACCACCGTGGCCAGCCGCCGCGACAACCTCGGCGATGCCTTTCAAAACATGAACCGCTTTCTCAACCTGGTGGGCTTTATTGCCCTACTACTGGGCTGTATTGGGGTGGCCAGCGCGGTCCACATCTACGTCCGCGACAAGGTCGGCATCGTGGCGGTCTTGCGCTGTCTGGGAGCCAGTGGGCAACAGGCCTTTCTGATTTACCTCTTCCAAATTGCGGCGATGGGACTGGTGGGTTCGCTCATCGGGGCGAGCCTGGGGAGTTTGTTGCAACGCTTGTTGCCCACGGTACTGGCGGATTTCCTACCAGTGAGCGCGGTCAGTACGGAGGTCTCCTGGATCGCCATTGGGCAGGGGGTGGTGACGGGTTTGGCCATCGCCGTCCTCTTTGCGCTTTTGCCCCTGCTGCGGGTCCGCCACATCGCGCCCCTGCGCGCCTTGCGCGCCTCGGTGGAGAGCCCCGGGGGCTCGGGTCGGGCCCGGGCGGCGGTCTACGCCGCGATCTTTGCCTTCGTCCTAGCCTTTGCCTACCAACAGACCGGGGGAGAGCGGGAGGCCCTGTTTTTCCCACTGGGCATCGGACTGGCCCTACTGGCCCTGGCGGGCGTAGCGCGAGCCCTGATCTGGGCGACGCAGCGCTTTTTCCCCACCGGAGGCAGTTACGTCTTGCGGCAGGGGGTCGCCAACCTGTTTCGCCCCAACAACCAAACGCTCATTCTGATGGTCACCATCGGGCTGGGAACGACCCTCATCGCCACCCTCTTTTCGGTACAGGACCTACTGCTGCGCCAGGTACAGCTGTCGGGAAGTGGGGAGCAGGCCAATATGATTTTATTTGACATCACACCCGAGCAGCGGCCTGAGGTCAGCCAATTGGCGCGAACGCACGACTTGCCGCTGATGCAGGAGGTGCCCATCGTCACCCTGCGGGTGGAGCAGATTGAGGGGGTGAATAAGCAGCAAAACTTGCTGGACTCCCTAACGCGGCGCGATCCCTGGGTATTCCGACGGGAGTACCGCGTCACCTACCGCGATACGCTGATCGAGTCGGAGGAGTTGATCGAAGGGGAAGCCTTTGGGGCGGAACCGCGTTCGCCGGAGGGGCGGGTGTACATCTCGCTGGAGGAGGGCATTGCCCAGGACATGCGTGCGGGGGTGGGGAGTCAAATCGTGTTCAATGTACAGGGGGCGCTGATGGAGGCGGAGGTGCGGAGCATCCGTAAGATTGACTGGCGGCGGATTCAGACCAACTTTTTTGTCCTTTTTCCCAGTGGAATTTTGGAAAAGGCTCCGCAGTTTAACGTCATCGTCTCGCGTTCGGAATCGGCGGAGCAGTTGGCGGGCTTTCAGCGGGAATTGGTGGAGCGTTTTCCCAACGTCAGCTTGATCGACCTGACCACCATCCTGGAGTCCGTCGATCAGGTGCTGTCGAAGGTCTCCTTCGTGATCCGCTTTATGGCCTTTTTTAGTATCCTCACCGGTTTGCTCGTGCTCATCAGCTCGGTGGTACTGAGTAAATACCAACGGATTCGCGAAAGCGTACTGCTGCGAACCCTGGGGGCTCAGGGGCGACAAATCCTCTGGATCAATGCCCTGGAATACCTCCTACTGGGCAGCCTGGCGGCCTTGAGTGGCTTGCTGCTTTCTACGATCAGCAGTTTTCTGCTGGCCCGCTACACCTTCAACGTGCCCTACGCGCCCAATTGGGGGGCGGGTTTGCTGGTGATGGTCAGTATTGCGGTTTTGACGGTGATCATCGGACTGTTGAACAGTCGGGATATTTTGCGGCGTCCTCCGCTCGAAGTTTTGCGGGCCGAGGTACAGTAAGCCAATCCGGGTACGGTTTTTGGGGTAGCAGGGGAAAGGATTTGGCCCTATGAGAGGACGTGCACTACTTATCATTTCGTTTTTCCTTTTGCTCCAATTTTCCGGTCGCGCCGGGGAAGACGTCCGTCCGCAGGAATGGATCGAGGCGCTCCAGGCGGCCCCTCACGACAGCATCAAGACCCGCCTCCTGCTGGAGCTGTCCCAGCACTACCGGGCCAAGGAGCCCGACAAGTCCATCAACTACGCCTCGCTCGCCCTGGCCCTGGCCGAAAACCAGGACAATTGGGGCGATCGCCACCGGGCTATCATCCGTTTACTCGACGTTTATTACCACCTCAAATACGACCTGTCCAAGGCCAGCGAAGTACTCACCGCGGCCCAAGCCATTCCACCGGATCAACTCAATGCCCTCCAACAGGCCAGCATCTACGGCTACGAGGGTAAAGTCCAGTTGTCGCTCAACGACTACGCCCGCTCGCAGGAGGCCTTTTTTAAGCAGATGAACATCTACGAACAATTGGGCGACCGCGAAAAGGTGGCGCTGGTCAATTTTGACCTGGGCCGGCTCAAGGAAGCACAGGGCGATTACCTGACGGCGATCAGTTTTTACAAAAGTGCCCTGGCGTCCTACCGCCGGGTGGGCGACCGCTACGCGGAGGTGCAGACCCTGACGGCCCTGGGCAGCGCCTACGGCAAGCTGACCGATTATCCGCGCAATCTGGAGTATTGTCGGGAGGCTTTGCGTTTGGGAGAACATCTGGAGGACGCGTTTTTGCTGGGGCAGGTCAACTACTACATCGGCTACGGCTACGCGCGTTTGGAAAGTCCCGACTCGGCCCTGATTTATTTCGAGCGGGCGCTGTGCTACGGGGAGAGCTTGGACAATCCCTGGCTGCTCGCCAATACGAGCAACGAACTGGGCTTGCTCCATCGGGGCTGCAATACCGACGAGGTGCTGTCCTACTTTCAGCTGGGCCTCACCGAGGCCATCCAGTCGGGCAACCAACTGCTGGAGAAAAACCTTTACCAATCCCTACACCAGTACTACGCCGACCTGGGCCAACACGCCTCGGCCTATCACTTTCTCCAACGTCTGATGGCGGCCAACGCCCAGCTGTCCAACGAGGAACAATCGCGCCAACTGATCAACACCCAAATCAAATACGAAACCGAAAAGCAACACCAGGAGAACCAATTGCTCCGGGCCCGCGAACGGGAAAACGCCGCCCTCATCCAAAAGCAGCGCTTGCAGAATTACGGCCTGCTGGTGGGCATCCACCTGGTGCTCATCCTGACCTTTCTGCTCTACCAAGCTTTCCGTCGGAAAAAAGTCTACAATGCAGAATTGGAATTGGAGGTAAAAAAGCGGACCGCCGAGCTCCACGAAAGCAATGCCGAACTCGTGGCGACCAATGCCCAATTGGCCAAGTCGAACGGGGAATTGGAACGTTTTGCCTCCATCGCCTCCCACGACCTCAAGGCCCCGCTGCGCAACATCGTCAGCTTCCTGGGGCTGATCAAACGCAAGTTGCGCGCCCCCATTCCCACCGAACTCAACGATTACTTCCGCTTCGCCACGGACAATGCCCAGCACATGCAAACCTTGATTCAGGACATCCTGGAATTTTCCAAAATCGACGGGACGGATCAACAGCAGGAAGCCGTGGACTTGAACGAATCCTTGCTGTCCGTCGTCCACAACCTCAAGGAGACGATGACCGAGAAAAACGGCAGTGTGGAAATCGCGCCCCTACCCGTCATCCAGGCCAATAAGGTGCAGGTACTCCAGCTCTTTCAGAATTTGATCGGCAATGGCTTGAAGTACAACCAAAACAAACAGCCCAGCGTGGTCATCGAGCACAAGAAGGAAGCGCGCAACCACCTCTTTAGCATCCGCGACAATGGCATCGGCATCGACCCACAGTACCACCAACAGGTTTTCGATATGTTTAAGCGCCTACACCATCGGGAGGAATATCAGGGAACGGGCATCGGCTTGTCGATTTGCAAGAAGATCATCGATCAGTTGGAAGGGAAAATCTGGCTGGAATCGCAGCCGGGGCGGGGGACGACCTTTTTCTTTACCGTACCGATGAATTGATTAGGCAAGGATTTGGGCAAGGGCCTGGATATTGGCGGAGGCTTCGAAAATGGCCCGTACGGGGATGGTAAAACCCCTCACCACTTGGCTATTCAGCTCACCATTGGCTACTTTGAGGTAAAGATTATAATTCCCGTCGCGTAGCAAATACTGTTCTACGGTTTGTCCTTCGGGGTCAATGATCCAATACTCGTCCACCCCGTGGGCAGCATAATCTTGCAGCTTGATCCCCCGATCTCTTTTTTCCGTGCTTTTAGAAGCCATCTCAAAATGTTTTTATCGGCTCGTTGGAGTACAAATGCCCCTAACGTAGCTCAAATCGACGTAGGAGATTCACGATAGTAAATCGACGTAGGAGATTCACGCTAGTAGAGGATATTTTTGAGTGGTCGACAATTTCAATTATGCAAAGATGAAATTATAAAGAGAGAAGCAAAATAATGTGTC
>CALCCH010000128.1 GCA_937899855.1 uncultured Saprospirales bacterium
GTATTGAAAAACTACCTCCCGATGACGAAGGCGTCCGCAAACTCTCGCGTACACACAACCGCCCCCAGAGGATGGCCATTCCCCATCGGCATTCCCAAGGTGACGATATCCGGGACGACCCCCTGTAATTCAAAAGCCCAAAAGTGATCGCCCACCCGCCCAAATCCGGTCTGTACCTCGTCCACGTTACACAGGCCGCCCGCGCCCCGCACCTCGGCAAAGGCCGTCTGGAGGTAATGGGGAGGCAGAACAATTTGACCACCACAACTCAAAATGCCTTCGCAGATAAAACCCGCAATCCCGCGCCCCGCATCCCGCACCGCCCGAATTTTCTTGCCCACCGCTTCGGCATAAGCGACTCCCGCCGTCACTGGATCGCGAAAGCGGCCGCGGTAGACGTCGGGTAGCGGTACCACGTGCACCTCCGGCGGCGCCCCCCGACCTCCCGGACCGTCAAACTTGTAGGAGCTGATGTCGATACATTGGCCGGTGTTGCCGTGGTAACCCACCTCGACCACCAAGAGGTCCCGCTGCTGGGTGTAGGTACGCGCCATGCGCAGGGCCAGCTCGTTGGCCTCGCTGCCCGAATTGACGAAGTGGCAAACGCAGAGTTCGGGAGGAAAGGTGGCCAGCAGCTCCTCCGCGTAGCGCACGATCTGCTCGTGAAGGTAGCGCGTATTGGTATTGAGTACGCCCATCTGGGCCTGCCCCGCCCGTACCACCCGGGGATGCTGGTGCCCCACGTGGGCCACATTATTGGCCGTGTCCAAGTAACGCCGCCCCGTACGATCGTAGAGGTACTGGTAAGAGCCGCGGACGATGTGGAGGGGCCGTTGGTAAGAAAGACTTAGGCTGCGACCCAGGTGTTGCTGACGTCCTTCGGCGATGGTACTGGCCTCGTCGCCGCCGGGGGGAAAGTCGACGCGGTAAGCGGACCAGTCCCAATCGGGGCAGATGCTTTGCCAAATGTCCCGTTCCGCCGGGAAGGCGACTCCGGGGAAATCGCCCCGCTTGCCCAGTGGGTCGAGGATGACCTGGAAGTGTAGGTGCGGTGGCCAGTGCCCGTTTTCTACGGCGTTGCCCAACCAGGCGATCTGGCTACCGGCGGTCACCGCATCCCCCACGGCGTGCTGGCTGAGGGAGCGCCGACTGAGGTGGCCATAGAGGGTGTAAAAAGGAGGGCCATCCGGCGGCCGGTGTTCGAGGATGATCGTGGGGCCGTAGTCGAGGTGCTGGTCATTGTTTTGTACACTGTAAACGATACCGGGGTAGGGGGCGTAGACGGGGGTGCCGGCGGCCGCCCAAATGTCCTGGCCCAGGTGGACGGTGCGCCACTGGGGCCCCTCGTTGCCGCTTACCGTATAGGCATCGGTGGAGTAGAAGGGGCGTACTTCGCCGTAGCCCCCAATACCGATCGTTCCTCCTTGGTCGCGAATCAGCTGATCGATGGTTTGTTGGTAGCGCTCGATGTCGGTGTAGCGATCGACATTGCCCAGGCCGAGGCTACCCACGCTGAGGTCGAGTGCGACGGTCTTTTGCGCTTGCGTAGCGATGACGGGGGTAAGGGTGGTGGCGTTTTGACGCAGCCAGTTTTGAAACGGGGCGTGCTGGGGGCAGGGGGGCAGCCCGCAGGCCTGGCGGATGTGGTAGTGGACAAAGTCGGGGGTGTAGGCGCGCAGCTTAAGCAGAAGGGCCCAGGCGGGCCGGGCACTGACGAGGAGGTAAGGATTGTCCGGCGCGACTTGCGCATTGCGGGCGGAGACCGTCACGGAGATGCAAAGTCGGAGGGTGAGGAGGGGAAAGAGGGCGCTCATTTCCTCGGTACGCAGGGGCAGGGCTGTGTGAAAACCCCGGACCAAGGCGCGAAGCCGAGCGAGGGGATCGGGGCAGTCCATGAGGGCGTAAGCGGCGGCTACGGCCAGGTCGTTGATGGTATTGCTGTAGATGGTGTCGCCAAAATCGAGGAGCCCGACGATCTCGGTGTGGCGGGGATCGGGGTCGACCAAGATGTTGTAGTCGTTGGCATCGTTGTGAATGACGCTGCGTCGGAGTTGGTCTTGCCGGGAGAGTACTACGCGTTCGGAGCGGTCGCGGAAGTAGT
>CALCCH010000129.1 GCA_937899855.1 uncultured Saprospirales bacterium
GTCGAAGTAGTCGCGTTGCTGGTCGATGGGCGTGTGGTCCCAGTAGCGGTCGAGTACTGCATTTGCCGAAGCAGTAGGCCCCCTAAACCAAAGGGGACTTCCCCACCGTGTAGGCCTTCCAACTGATCACTGCCCAAATTCAATCCGTAATACGTATCGTCCTCACCACCGCATAAGAATTGAGTCCTGTTGGATATTCCCAGATCGTAGTGGCTTTGGTACGCAAGCTGATTCTCTACTATTTTTTGGAGGAGGGCATCTACTCGATAGACCCGGTATTTTGAAGCCACAATGGTCGTTTGACCTCGCGTAAACGCATGGTTGTAATAGACCCCAAAAGGACGTTGAATAATTTGATCGCCGTCAATGAGATAGATATCCTTGGCGGACTGTACCAAGACCTTATCCTCTATGGCATAAATCAGATGAATCGGGACATTCGTTTCGACTAGGAGTTGATTATTTTTAAAAACCTTCCCCCTTCTGGTACCAATAAATAAATCGTCGCGGTACAGTAGCGAGGTGAAGATGTAGTCTTGCGCTACACCAACAAACTGGGAGGCCAAATCGGGGATCACCTTCAAGCCCTGCCCCAAGGTACCCACCCAGAAGTTGCCCTGGTAATCTCGGATCAGATGCGAACAGGGCACTCCCACCAGTAAGTGCTTACTATCCTTCAGATTAGCCTTGGGGCAAAAAATAGTACAAGGTGTCCGCCTTGACGACGTACCCACCGATCAGCAAACTGTCCTCACAGAGTCGGCCCTCCGTTCCGCTTCGCTGCAATTGGTATTTTTCTCGAAAGACCTGATCCTCTACCTTACTCTCCAAATGGAAACGCCGAATGTGGTGATGGGAATGCGCGTAAAGAAAGTCCCCCATAAAATAATAAGAAACCACACGACTCGGAAAGTACGCGTTAAAGTCGAAATACAATTCTAAGCTATCGGCGCGAATCTTAAAAAGCTGGCTTCGAAAATTCATCACGTACAAAGCCCCCGAGGCATCCTCCTTGAGGAGCGAAAAACTATTGCTCTTGGCCACGGTACTGTACAAAAATTTATTCTGCCCATTGGAGATGACGGTAATCCCGTTGTCCGTAGCCGCGTAGATTATTCCCGCTTTTTCGTGCAGATAATAAATCGTGTTGTTGGATACCTCTACGTCTTGGTAGGTGTAGTGGGACACCTCCTGTGCGCAGATGCTAGCGGTATAATGGGCCAGGAAAGCAAAAAGTAGCCAATACTTCATGGTACAACGCTGGGGGCAGTGGCTTGGACATCACCCATCGAATGACGGCAGACCGGGCCGGCAATCAGTACCTACTCGGTCGCTACCGAGGAGATTTCAACGATGGCAATCCCAGTGCCCCCGTGACGGATGTGTCCCCCAATCTAGACTTCTTGTTTTTACAAAAGGTCGATCTGGCCGGAGATATCCAATGGACCAAGTTGATCCCCAGCCAGTCCCGAGCGCAGCGAATTGGTCCCAGCGGACTCGTCCCTATGCTGGCGAGCCACCTTCATCAGTAGGGAACGACAAACACTTCAAAATGAATTGAGGGCCAAACCGGAGAAGGGAAACCCAAGTGAATACCGTCGGGTGCTAATCTTTGAGATGGGAACTTATCTTTTTCTAGCTGCCCTGCTCCTGTACTACCTTTTACAGTACCCCGTGGAAAGATGGGGACTATGATGAATAGGTCCAATTGGGCACAAGCACCAACCTCCACGCTCTCCCCCCCTCAATCCGCCATCTTCACAATCTTCTTCGGCCAGGGATCCCGAAACGCACCACCCGCCCGCCAGCGCTCAATCTCCGCGTCATTCAGAAAACAACTCTTCAGCGCCTCCGTAAAGCGATCCACCTGCGTCTTGTCGCCGATCACGGTCAGGTGACAGTGCCGGTCCCCAAAACGCCCCGGCTCCTTGGCCAGGCGCTCTCGGAGCAGCTCGATCTCAAATTCCAGCAAGCCATTGTTCTCGTCCTCCAGCACCCCCGAACGCCAGTGCCCGATGACCTCCAGACTGATGCTGCCCGCCGCCTGGTTCCAAAGCAGCGACAACTTATCCCGACTCGCCAACCAAAAGAAGCCCTTGCTCCGGTAAATTCGCTGGTCCAGGTACTGATGGCAGACCTCCCACAAACGCTGTGGGTGAAAGGGCCGATCGTCTTTGATCACTCGGGTCGCCATGTTGTACGGCCGGTCGCCCTGCGCCTCCGCCTCCATCACGGGTTTTAACTCCTCCGCCAGCTGGGCCACCCGGTGGTAGTTGTACCCCGGCATGGCCAGTACCTCCTCAATGGAGAGCTTGCCAAACAAAACGGAGAGGATGGAAACGAAGGGATTAATGGGCTGGATGGCATGGGCAATATCCATGAGCCGCTCCTCTTTGATGCGGTCCGCTTTGGTCAAAATCAGGTGACTGCAAAACATGATTTGCTCCACCAGCAGATTGATCATATCCCGCTTTTGGTGCTGCAAGTTGTGCTGCATCATCGGAAAAAGCTTTTGCCCGTAATCGTAGTCGTGGGCCAGCATCAAAGTATCGACCAAGGCCAACACCCCCGTCAGCTTAAAGCGGGACTGGGCCTTAAAGTACTCGATCAGGGGCAGGGGATGACAACTGCCCGAGGTCTCGATGATGATCAACTCCGGCTGCTGCTCGGAGGCGAGCTCGTGGAGGGCTGCGTGGAGCTTTTCAATCCCCTTTTTACTACTCAACACACAGGAATGAATCGACTGGAAAAGGAGGCTGTTGCTTTCCATGATGTCGGTACTCGCAATCAACTCCCCGTCTACGTCGAGCTCGCTCATGTCGTTGACCACCGCACAGACGTGGAGGTTTTTCTTTTTGGACTCCGCCAGAAGGCTTCTAAAAAGAGTGGTCTTACCGGAGCCCAGAAAACCGTTGAGGATGACGATGGGTACCCGATCCGAGGAGGAGGTAGAGGGGGTTTGCATGAGGCATTTGATTTAGCTGCGGGACGTGGCGTTTCCCCAAATGCGAGGACCACCGCCCTAAACCTTAAAGATAGGCAAGTTGCTTTAAATGCGATCCAGTTGCAATAAAATTTCCAAGGAAAATAACGGGAAAGATGCTCCCTCACCCCCGCCTACGGCACTACATGCCACTGAGCTGATAACAGGTCTTCCAAATCTCCAGCACATCCTCACCCTTGACGTCGACGGGCTCGTATTCGGGATTGTCGGAGAAAAGGCGGAAAGATTGGAAAATGGATTCGTCGGTCGTGGTCAGGTAAACGCGCTTGAGTACGATCCCATCCACCAGGACCAGTACGTAGCATTCGCCATCCAGCACGTCGTAGATGTTGTCCTGTTTCTCGCCCACCACAATGTCTCCCGGCTGGACGTTGGGCGCCATCGAAAAGCCCTCGATCTCGAAGGCGCGGAGGCGCTTGCTGATTTTACCGGCTAAAAAACTCTCGGGCAGCTTGAGGGTCGGAAAGGTCCCCGCCAGGTGGTGATCTTCGCGCTGGCGTTCGGAATAGGAGGCACTGGCCTTTTGTGGCACCAGGGGAATGGCAATGCCATCGGAGGCGGAGGCCGCTTTTCCCTTCGTAGCTTGGTGATCCTCCAACAGCTGGCTAAATTCGGCCAGGGACATCCGGCTCAGGTCGCGGTGCAAAAAATCCTCGTAGGGAATGCCAAAGTACCGGTGAATGTCCACCAAATGCTGGACCCCGATCGGCTCCCCTTCCAAATAAGCCCCAAACTCCTCGGGGGTGCAGTCCATAAAACTGCTAAAGTCCTCCTCCCCAATCGACTGAGCGTACTGGCTGAGAAACACAAGGTTACTGGAAATGGTGCGATTGACCCGACTCATAGTGCAAATATCAAGTGGATGAAAAACAACAGCTGTAAGCAGGCGACCCCCATCAATTCATTGGAGCGACCTACTTCAAACAATTTACGACACAAAAATAAACAAAAAGTTTTAAACAAGAAACAGGGCCTGGCAATTTGAACCACTTTTTTTCACCTCCCCCCATCTCCTCCCCCTATCTACTTTCTCTATCTCCTATCTCTATCTCTATCTACTATCTCTATCTACTACCTCTATCTCTTTCTTCTATCTCTATCTACTTTCTCTATCTACTATCTCTATCTACTATCTCTATCTCTAT
>CALCCH010000130.1 GCA_937899855.1 uncultured Saprospirales bacterium
GCGATGTTGCTCTCGCGGAGTTCGGTACGCTGCGCGCGCAGCACTTGGTAGGTACCACCGGGCACCTCCATCTCACCCCAGGCATCCACAAAATCGGTGCGGCTGGAAACAACACGCAACCGAACGGAATCGGGGGTAACGGGCAAATTATCGAGGATATCGCCCGGAATTTCGTCCACGGAAAAAGGCAGCGTAATCTCGTAACCGGAGGTATTGACTTCCGGGTAGGTCATCGGGGCGCGGCGGTCTACGATACTGGGCTCAAAATTGCCCACCACGTTGAGTCCCAGGCCAACCGGATCAATACCGGCGTAACCAACTTGCTCGTAGCGGGAATTGGTCTTGCGGATGTAGAGCTCGCCGATGGGATCGAGATCGGTGACGATATCGGCGGTGGGAAAACGGTCCGCATTGTTCCCTCCCGAAGCCGGGCGGACGACATTCTCGCGGGTAATTCCTTGGAGGCTGGTAAAATCCCAAGTCTGATCCGTACCACTCGGGCCAACGTCGATCCCGCTGGGCATCCCATCGAGGGCCACTTTGAGCGTGTCCCCCACCGAGGGGAAAGAAGCACTGGTGACCGTAATCTGAGCCGATAAGCTGGCCGTGAGGACAAACAAAAAAAGCGTGGGTAACAATCGCATCATCAAGGGTATTTTACCGCATTAACAAAAAAAGCCTTGAAGACAAGGCGTACTGCCTTAAAGTTACGCTTTTTCACCTTCATTTGCTGATCGGAAGTGTTAAAAGCCAGGCGGAAGGAAACAATTCCCCTAAAACGATTGGAGCGACACCAGCTTTTGGTAGGCTCCCCCCCGCGACAACAGGGCCTCGTGCTGTCCCCGCTCGACGATCTCCCCTTCGTTGAGTACGATGATTTCGTCGGCGTGCTGAATGGTCGACAAACGGTGGGCAATGACGATGGAGGTGCGATTGGCCATCACCTTGAGCAAGGCCTCCTGTACCAATTTTTCGCTCTCCGAGTCGAGGGCGGAGGTGGCCTCATCGAGGATGAGGATGGGGGGATTTTTCAGGACCGCGCGGGCGATGGTCAGGCGCTGGCGCTGGCCCCCACTGAGTTTTTGCCCGTCGTCGCCGATATTGGTATCGTAGCCCCGTTCCAGTTTTTCGATAAATTCGTGGGCATTGGCCACCTTGGCGGCCCGGATCAGATCCGCTTCGCTGGCCCCCTCGTTGCCAAAAAGCAAATTGTTGCGGACCGTATCGTGAAACAGGACGGCGTCCTGCGAAATGTAGCCGATGTGGGAACGAAGGTCCGCCAGCCGCAAATCGCGAATATCGGTCCCGTCGATTTCGATCTGCCCCCCCACGACGTCGTAGAAGCGATTGAGCAGATAGGCCAGGGTGGATTTTCCACTGCCCGATTGTCCGACCAGGGCCACCGTCTGTCCCTTTTTGACCGTAAAACTCAGCCCGCGCAACACCTCCTTTTCCGCGTAGCGAAAACGCACCGCTTCAAAGCGAATCGCCTCCTTAAAGGCCAGCAGGGGCTGGGCATCCGGCCGGTCGGCCAGGGGGTTGACGCTGTCGATCAACTGCATCACGCGCTGGGCGGAGGCATCCCCCCGCTTGATGTCGTAAATGGCTACGGAGATCGCCTTGGCCGGGTTGATGATCTGGTAAAACAGGGCAATAAAGGTGATGAACACCTCCGGTTCGAGTGCCTGCTGATCCAGGATGAGGGTACTGCCAAACCAAATGATGATCAAGATGACCAGCGAACCCAGTACCTCACTGATCGGCGAGGACAGCTCGCGGCGGTATTCCAGCTGGTTCATGTACTCGTAGTAGCGCTGGTTGGACTGGCGAAAGCTCGACTGGGCGTAGTTTTCGGCGACGTAGGATTTGACGATGGCCAGGCCCGCAATGTTTTCGTCGATCAAGCTCATCAGCTTCCCCAGCTCCTTTTTGGCATCTTCCGAAGGCTTTTTAAGGATATTTCCGATGCTGGTGATGATAAAACCCGTGATGGGAATGAGGAGGATGACGAAAAAGGTCAGTTGGGGGCTCAGGACCAGCATGAGGCCTAGGGTGATCAAAATCATCAGCGGGGCTTCGACCAGGCGCTTGACTGTACTGAGGATGGCCCACTGGATTTCGAGGACGTCGGTGGTCATGCGGGCGGCGATGTCTCCCTTGCGTTTTTCCGAGAAAAACTGGAGCGGTAGGTGCAGGACCCGGTAGTGGATATCGTTGCGCAGGTCGCGTTCGATCGCATTGCGCAGGGCGATGATAAAGATGGCGCCGAGGTAGCGAAAGAGGTTTTTGAGGAGGAACATTCCCGCGGCAAAGGCCAGGGTCCAGAGCAGCACCTGCTGGCGGCCGTGGCGTTCCATCCAGATCGTAAATTGGTAATTGAGCAGGCTTTCGAGGTGGACGCGCAATTCGGTGATGCTCGTCAGGGGGACGACTTCGCTTACCTCCCGGGTGTTTTGAAAAATGATTTTCAAGATGGGGATGAGTACGGTGATGGAGGCCAGCGAGAAGAGGACCATCAGGACGTTGAAGATGGTCGCCAGTACAATCAGGCGGCGGTAGGGACCGGCGTAGCGCAGGATCCGTAAGTAATTTTTCATAAACTGCTGCAATTCGGGCCTTGGCACGGGGCGCCGGCTCGGTTGGGCGTAACGTAAAAAGCCCAGTCCCGACCGCAGTCGGAAAGAGGCTTTTCAATTTATGGTCGATACCGGGACGGGCGAGCCGGTGGCGCGCCAAGTTATTCCTCGGGAGGAACTACTTTGCCGGTTTCGAAATCGTAATTATTGAGGAAGCCGGTATTGAAATGTCCGGCCCGAAATTCCTCGTTTCTCATTAGTAACTGATGAAAGGGTACGGTGGTTTTGATCCCTTCGACGATAAACTCGTCCAGGGCGCGTTCCATTTTGGTGATGCACTCTTCCCGGGTCTGGGCCCGACAGATCAGTTTGGCGATCATGGAGTCGTAATTGGGGGGAACGGTGTATCCCGCGTAGACGTGGGTATCGACCCGGACGCCGTGCCCTTTGGGGCTGTGGAAAGAGATGATCTTACCGGGGCTGGGGCGAAAGCCATTTTTCGCGTCCTCCGCATTGATGCGGCATTCGATGGCGTGCATCGTGGGAACGTAATTTTTCCCCGAAATGGGCTCGCCCGCGGCAATCTTGATTTGCTCCTTGCTCAGATCGTG
>CALCCH010000131.1 GCA_937899855.1 uncultured Saprospirales bacterium
ATGTCGCATTTGGAAAGGCCATCGAAGACCGGAGGATGAATGCGTCGATCGAGCTGGTAAGCCAAACCACAGTCGACGGGCCAGATGTAGTGGAAGGCATTGTAGAGCGTCGGGCGGATAAACTGACTCATCCCCGCGTCCACGATCAAGATGTTGCGTTGGTTGGCGCGCTTGCGGTAGAGGACCTTGGTCACCATAATTCCCGCATTGGCGGAGATGGCGCGCCCCGGCTCCAGAATCACCCGCATTCCGTCTCGCTCCACCCGTTGACGGAGCTCGGGGATGATGGCGTCGGCAAAACGCTGCAGAACCGTGGGGGTGTTTTCGTCGTAGTCGGCGGGAAAGCCTCCCCCGAGATTGAGTACGGGTAAGCGAATGCCTTCGGCCCCCAGCTCATCGATGATCGCGAGCATCTTACGGATGGCCATGACGTAGTACTTGGGGGAGGATATGGGGGAACCGATGTGGCAGTGCAAACCCGCAATCCGAACCCGCTTTTCCGTTTGAAAACGACGGACCAGAGGAATGATGGCCTCCATGGGAATCCCAAACTTGGCCCCCTTGCCCCCCGTACGCGTTTTCTTGTTGGTCTTCTTGTCGTAAATCTCGGGTAGGAAACGCAACAACACCCGGACCTCTCGTTCCAACTCAGCACACAAATCCCGAATCAATTCCAACTCCGCCACCGACTCCACGTTGATGTAACCAATCCCACTGCGAATCGCATCGATCAGTTCGGCGCGGGTCTTTCCCACCCCAGCGTACACCACCTTCTTACGGTCCAGCTCCACTACTTGTTTGAGCAAGAACAGCTCGCCCCCACTGACGATGTCCATACCCGCTCCCAGGGTCGCAATTTCGCGAATCAGGTGAATGTTGTTGCAAGACTTTACCGAAAAACAAATGGTGGGGTCCAGGGCTCGGAATAGGTCCCGAATTTGGAGAAACTGGCGCCGGAAAGTCTGGAGCGAGTACAGGTAAAATGGCGTGGGGACCTGCTGCCCCAACTGGGAGACCGATACCGACTCGCAGTACAGCTCTCCCGCTCGGTATTCAAAAAAATCCATAGTTTGAAGAAGTGCGAGAACTCCCAAGGCATTTGCGCTGGAGCTCCTGGGTTAGGGATAAAGGGGATTTACTAGCCGCGACTAGAAAAATACTGTTTGTCGCGTACGCGTTTGTTGTCCTTGGCCTGAACGACTTGTTGCTTGCGCATCATGCGCACCTTAGAGTGGGGCTCCACGTCGTGGGCGATCAAACAATCGGGCCCAATAAAGGAATGGCTACCCACCAATACCGGTCCGAGAATCCGCACGCCACCGGAGACGTGTACATTGTCCCCTAGCGTGGGATGGCGTTTGCCCCGTTCGTTAAAGGTAATCTTCCGCGCTCCCAGCACCACGTTTTGCAGTAGGGTACAATTGTCACCAATCACCGAGGTGGCTCCAATCAGCGTATTGATTCCGTGATCGATGACGAAGTTTTTTCCAATCTTTGCCTCGGGGTGAATCTCAATCGCGGTCCGTCGGGAAGCTTCCTCCGACAAGCGGAAGGCGCAGAATTTAGCGACCATCTGCTCCTCTGCGGTCCCCCCAAAATTGTAGACCGAATGGGCGATGCGGTAGCAGTAGATAATGTTGAAAGACTTGGATAGGCGGTAAATATAATCGGTGGAAAGGGCGATGGGATCCTGTTCGACGCGGGCCTGCAAATCGCCGTAAATCAGCACCGCCAATTCCTCCAGTTGAGACTCCGTCAATATCTTTCCCAGTTCGATCAACTCCTTGCAGTACTCTCGGTAAGTATTGCGGATGTCAAAGCGAATCCAATCCATGGAGACATCTTTATTCATGTCTTGCGAACTGGTGAAGAGATTGCTTTTAAAAAACATATTTGCCATGATAAAAATGTTGTGGTGAGAAAGCCGAATGTGGTAAAATAAGCGCAGTCAATGCGCTCCGCCGGCGGATCTGCTCGGGGTCATTATCGCGGGCCGGGGATCACTCCGCAGGGCGCCTTCGTACAGTTGCCACAAAGCAAAGCGCTGAAAGCCACTCTCCCCCCGCTCGTCAAATTGTACCTCGCCGAGTACGGACCGGTAGACGCTCGACCGCAGTTGATCCAGGAAGGCCCGACGTTGATCCGCTTGATCGACCAACTGCTGAACAACTTCCATTGCCGCGTAGGTTTCCAGAAAATACGTATTGGGAGCTTTCCCCCAACGGGCCCGGTAAGCACTGACGCACTCTACTGCCGTGGGGCAGTCACGGGCGCTGGCGTAGCCAAAGGCATAAATCTCCTGGGGGCTATCCACCAGGTCGTGCGCTAGCTTGGGATGGACCACATCGTCCGTGAAATAAATCGCGTGGGGATGGGCACTTCGCGCCCGAAGTCCCTGCGCAAAGTTGAGGCTGTTGACGTAGGAACCCACGTAAACGATGTGCCAACTACGCGCCACATCGTAGCGTAAGCGCAAGTCCGATACGCCCCGCAATTGAGCCTCAATCCGACTGGAAAGTGCCCGGCCGTGAACGCTGTCGTCGTGACCGATGTACAACTCGCGAACCCCACGGGCCAACAAGGTTTCACAAATGCGGTTGACCAAGTCGGCATCGCGACCGCAGAGGCGAAAGGCATTGCTGAAATCCGTCGTCAAAAAATCTGCGGTAGCCGCGGGTAGCAACACGGGAATCCTTCTGGTCTCGTAGTGGGGCAAGGCCCCCTTGGCCGCCGCCGAGGCGTAATGACCAAGGACGGCGTCCACCTGCTTTCGGACCAGCACTTGCGCCGACTGATCGCCACCGGTGTAGGTAGCCCGATCGTTTTCCCAAATCAGCTCGATGCCGCTTCGTTCAAAATGCAGTTGCTCCGCCGCGTGCGCCACGGCTCGGATAACGGCTTGCTGGCGGATCGAGCCACCGGGCGAAAGGTCCGCCACGATGCCCAATCGAAATAGCTTATTGTTCATACGAATTGATCTTTTAGAGATAAGCGCCACTTGATTTCGGGAGCAGTGGCCAATGAACCCAAACGCTGCCGAATCTGCTGGGCAATTTGCTGTCCCAGACTGAGCGCACACTTGTAACCACGACCGGAAAATCCAGCCGCCAAATAAACCCCGGGATACTCTTCCAAAAACTGCACGATGGGTTTTTTATCCACGGTGTAGGCATCAAATCCCTTGAGGTAGTTAAGGGCCCGGTGCGACCGAGATTCCTTCATCAGCAGCTCGATTCGTCGCATCGAGTCCTCGTGCTCCGCAGCCTTGTGAGCGGCCAGATCACGGTGCAGTTCGGTGCGCGCGTAAACTTGGGACCCCGCGTAAAACGAAGCACCATCGCCCGGTCGGTAATAGGTCTCCACCCCCTCGTCGATCAGCGGAAGCTGGACCAGTCCCGCGGGATCGCTAACTTGGGTGAGGGAAATCGAACGGGTAAACACCGGCAGGTCGGGGAAGAAGCGTTTGGTGTAGGCGCCGGTGGTAAAAAGTACCACGGAGGCCCGCACACTACCCAGGGGCAACTGGACCTTCCAACGACCATCACTGAGGGCCTCAAAACCGCGGACCTCACAGTTTTCGTATACCTGTCCTCCACGGGTACGGAAGCCCTCGGCAAAGTTGGTAGCCGTCAGTCGGGGATCTCCGTATCCACCCCGCGCCTCGAAGACGCCGATGCGATCCGGGTCGGGTCGCAACCAGGGAAAACGTCGGCTGACCTCCGCCGGACGGAGCAGGTGAATGGGATATTCCGGTGAGTCGTAGCGCTCCGCAAATTGGCGGATGGCTTGGGCGCCCGTCTCGGGCAGGAGGTAGAGAAAGCCCGTCGACCGGTAAGGATTGAAGCCCGGATAACCCCGCTCCTCCCACTGGTCTAGCTCGATGGCTCCCCGGAGTGAAACTTCGGCCAGGGCGGGATCGGGATCGTAAGCGCGGACGATGCCACGGGAATAACTCGTAGCCCCAGCGCTGCCGATGCGCTCGCGCTCGACCAACAACACCCGGTGGTGTTGACCAAGAAAATAAGCGCAAACACTACCGTAAATCCCGCCACCGACCACGATGACATCAAAATTGTTATTCATGACTTGAATTAGGGTTTGTAGAAACCATCTCAAAATGTTTTTGCCGGCGAGGGAGTGGTCATTTATGTCTCTACGAGACGCCAAAACGGAGTCCCGATTCCTATCGGGATGACGCTTTTGGCAACGCGAAGTAAGGGCGTAAATGACCCTGCCGCAGCCCAAATCGACGAAGGAGATTCACGGCAGTAAAAGATATTTTTGAGGTAGCTTCTAAATCGTTGAACTAAAAATTCGCTGTAGAGTCGCAAGAAGTATCAGGCGTTCTGAAGAACGCCTGATACAAAAATTCGCTAGCATTTATCATTAACAACTCTAACAAAAACAATCTTTCCAAACTGGCCAGCGCTAGCCCGAGCCAGGCTTGGTATATCTTTGGGGCCTTGGGGATGAGGAGTGTTATCCCCTAGGCCACCTCGTAGTTGAGGGACAACCAGTCGATCACTCGATCGCGATCGATCTGGTAACGCTCGATCAACTGATCCGACAGGGCGGGATGAATGGGCTGGGCCATCACCAGATACATCTGTACTGCCACCCGCATTCCCGCGTCCTGCTCGCGGATACCCCGCGTAATGACCGACAGCAATTCTTGTAGCGTGATGGCAATTTTACTGATGGAGAAGTTATCGGTCTCGGAGAAGAAATTCCACTTGTCCTTGAAGCGCTCCAACTCGGTACGGAGGCCATCCGGTGCCAGGTCGATGTTGAAGGAGCCGGGCGGATAGTCCTGCATAAACTGTTGGAGCAGGTCCATCGAGGTTTTGTAAAAATTCTCGTGCCAGTGGTAAAACTTTTCTTGCTCGAAATTATCTACCGCCTCTTCGGGAGAAACCATGGCGAGGTAAAAGCGCAGGGCATCCGCCGATACCTCATCCAGGATTTCGTCCGCCCAAATGGCGTGGCGACGACTGGTGGAAAAATCTTTACCCTCCAACTTCAAAAATTTGTTGGTAATTGGAATGACCCGATTGGTATGTCCCGGTACGTTCGACAGCAGGGAGGGGTAAACGATGGCGTGGCTAAAAGCACAGTCGAAACCCAGGAAGTTGACGATGGTCGTCTCCTTCGATTGCCAGAAGGCGCGGTGCAATTCGGGTTGTTTGGTGTAGTGCGCAAACTCTTCCGTCGCCGCGTAGTACCCCGCCAAGCCCGAGAACCAGGTATGGATGGTTTTTTCCACCCCATCTACCTCCAAGTCAATCCCGTGACCATCCGGGCGATCGATGAACCAATCCAGATAGGTCGCCTCCAGGGCCAGTACCTCCTTCAAGTAGGTCTCCAGGTGTTCACGTACCGCCGGTAGCCGTTCGTAGTGTTCCCGAAGGTAGGAGCGGTAAGCACTCAGCCGGAGAAACTCCCGCTGCTTGGGCACCATCTCCATCGGCTTTTTGGAAAAGATCGAACGCAGTTCACCCATTTCCTCCATCACCGGAGCGTAGGCACAGTCTTCGCACTGACTGGCGTCGGATTCCTCCCCACAAAAGTTACAAATGCCCCGGGCAAAGGCTTCGTAGCCGTATTCCTCATCTTCTTCCGAATAAGGAACCTGAGCCTCCGTCGCCACGATTTGCCCCGCTGCCACCGCTCCGCGGTAGAACAAAGCGATGGCCTCCTTGTAGTAGCGGTTTTGATAGGATTTTAGGAACCAATCGAGTTCGATGTCGCACTTTTTTAAGGTCGACTCGATCCGGTGGGCAAAGTGAGTGGCCAATTCAAATTTATCGCGGTGTTGCTGGACGGCCATCCGGGCGACGTAGTCTTGGTAGTCGTCGGAATAGCAAACCAGAATCACTTCATCCTTGCGTACCCGGCGGACGCGGGCAAAGACATCGGCGGCCAAAAAGGGACCCGAGATGTGACCGAGGTGTAGGTCTCCGTTGGGGGAGGGCGGGGCTATGGTAACGATGTACTTAGCCATTGACCAGGGAGTTTTGCTTTTCTTGGCGGTAGCCCGAAACGATGTCATTGTTCCACCACAGGGCGTAGAAATGAAAGTCCTCATCGAAGGGATTATCGACGTAATGAAGCTTGCCCGCGGGAATGTAAACTACGTCTCCTTGCTCGATATCGTGGAAACCATCGTCGAGGAAAACCTTGGCCTTACCGGCAATGGCGACGAACATTTCTTCTTCATCGGCGGGCGCGTTGATGTGGTCTTTAGAGGTAGTGCCCGCTCGGGTAATGCAGTAAGCACCGCCAAAGGGAAAAGGAAATTTCGAATCTCCCCAGGGCAGTAGTCGTTCGCCATCCACGCCATATTCGTGTTTTAAATCGTTCCACTTAATTTTTCTAATGAGTTCCATG
>CALCCH010000132.1 GCA_937899855.1 uncultured Saprospirales bacterium
GCACGCACTGTCTATCCACGCACCAGTAGGCCCGTTCGTGTTTCTGGGGGGCTTTGTCTTGCCGTGGGCGTGGTTGTAAAAAGCGGTGGAGTTGACGGGTGGGGAGATGAAGCGGAAACGACTTTTCCTATTTAACCAGACCACCTCCACCACCACTCCCCCAAAACACAAAAACCCTCACAAGTCAATGACTTACAAGGGTTTATTGTCGCGGTGGTAGCCCCGGCAGGAATCGAACCTGCATCTTAGGCTCCGGAAACCTACATACTATCCATTGTACTACGGAGCCAACGCTGCTTTGGACCACAAGTGGCCCTCCGGATGAGGCGCAAAGATAGCCAAAAAATCGGTAGATCCAATTCCTCTACCCTATGTTTTTTAGGGGCCAAAAAGTTCCCCAGAAGTGCCCTACTCCCTCCCCCCCACCAACGACGAGCCCCGAGCGCCAAACGGCGCCCGGGGCTCGATTTCGTAAGAGGAACGGCGTTTAGCGAATCACCATCACCTTTTTGGAGAAGCTGCCCTGGGGCAGGTCAATCCGCAAGATGTAGATGCCCGACTGCACCTGATCCACTGGCAAGCTGGCGGTCTGATCGCTCACCACCGTCTGCTGGAGGAGGGTACCGTCGAGGCCCAGGAGGGACACGCGGGCTTCGTCACGCAGCGGCTCGGGAAAGCTGATCTGGAACACATCCACCGCCGGGTTCGGCGCCACTTCGATTCCAATCTCGGTTTGGTCCAGGTCGCGTACGCTCACCAGGGTCGGTGGCACCAAGATGTTGTCGATGATGTGGACGATACCGTTGTCCGCTATGATGTCGGCCTCTACGACGCGGGCGTCGTTATTGAGGATCACATCGGAGCCGGTGACCGTAATGGTAATGTCCTCGCCCTGGAGGGTCGTAACCATCTGTCCGTTGCTGATCATCGAGGAGGGCAGTTCTTGCCCCAACACGTGGTAACTCAGTACGGGGAAGCCATTGGCGAAGATCACTGCCTGTTCCGCCGGGCTGAGCGAATCAAAGGCCGCATCCAGGGGAGCGAACAGGGTCAGGGGGCCGGGGCCATTCAGGAGGTCATCGAGGCCAAAGGTCTCCATGGTACCCACCACGCTGACGTGCTCGGGACGGTCGGCAATGACGCCGAATACGGTAACGATGCCGCCAAACTGAACGTCATCCCAGAAGTAGGTCTTCTCACCAGCCGCCATACCGGTCGTACCAAAATTGAAGAAAATCGACAGCTTGTCGTAGGTATTGTTGAAGTCGATGGCGGCGGTATTGGGCGCCGGATTCGCAAAGTCGAATTCGAGCAGTTCCCAGCCACCGGCTACGGAGGTGGTGTCTTCGGTTTCTACGCTAATCATTCCGTTACCAGCATCCTCGGCCTTCAGACGGATCGGCGTACCGGCATCCGGCGACCAGACCCGTACCTTCATCTTGGTGGCCCCCATCGCAAAGGGAATCGGATTGGCCAAGCCATCGTCACCCATCGTGGTACCCGCAAAGACATCCGCTACGTCCGTCTTGATCGCTTGACCCACCATGTTGGTCGGATCGGTGGGATCTTCCACAATCGAGGAGGCATTGCCCGCAAAGTCGGTCAGGTCGTAGTCGACGTTGGCATCTTCAAAGGTGATCGGCAGGTCCACCGGATCGAGCGGGGGAGGCATGACGAAGGCGACGTCATCCCAGAAGTAGGTCTTTTCCCCCGCCATGGCACCGGTCGTACCGAAGTTGAAGAAAATCGTAATCTTATTGTAGACGTTGTTGAAGTCGATCGGGGTGGTACCCATCGCTTCGTTGGTAAAGTCAAATTCGAGGGTCTCCCAGGTTTGCGCCACCGTGGTACTGGCTTCGGTTTCTACGCTGATGCCCGCATTACCCAGGTTTTCCACTTTCAAGCGAACGGGAATGCCCGCATCCGGCGACCAAACGCGGACGGTCATTCGGGTCATGCCCTCCGCAAAGGGAACGGGATTGGCCAAGCCAGAATTACCCATCGTCGTACCCGCAAAGGTGTCGGCGCCCGTGGTCTTGATGGCCTGTCCTACGGTGTTGCTGGGATCAGTGGGGTCCTCAACAATCGAAGAGGCATTGCCCGCAAAATCGGTCAGGTTGTAATCGACGTTGGAATCTTCAAAAGTAATCGGCAGGTCAATTTGCTCCAGCGGCGTGCCCGGAATAAATTCGACGTCGTCCCAATAGTAGGTTTGCTCACCGGCCATCATGCCCGAGGTACCAAAGTTGAAAAAGATCGAGACCTTATCGTAGGTATTGTTGAAGTCCAGGGCGGAGGTGTTGGGAGCGGGATTACTAAAGTTGAATTCCAGCGTCTCCCAGGTTTGCGCTACCGTCGTCGTCGCTTCGGTTTCTACGGCAATTCCTCCGTTCATGGTATTCTCCACTTTCAAACGAACCGGAATGCCCGCATCCGGCGCCCACACCCGTACCCGCATCGAGGTGACGCCGGGGGCAAAAGGTACCGGATTGATCAAGCCATCGTCGCCCATCGTGGTGCCGGCAAAGACCTCGGCCATGTCGTTGCGAATCGCTTGTCCGACCATGTTGCCAGGGTCGGTGGGATCAACGACGATCGAGGAGGCATTGCCGCCAAAGTCGGTCAGGTCGTAGTCGACGTTGGCATCTTCAAAAGTGATCGGCAGGTCTACCTGGTCCAGTGGCGGGGGAGCCACAAAGGCAACATCGTCCCAGAAGTAGGTCTTCTCACCGGCTACGTCACCGGTCGACCCAAAATTGAAGAAGATCGAAATCTTATCGTAGGTATTAGCAAAATCAATTGCTGAGGTATTCATCGCCTCATTCGTAAAGTCAAACTCCAGCGTCTCCCAAGTTTGGGCCACCGTCGTCATCGCCTCGGTCTCCTCACTGATCTGGGGACTACCGGCGGTTTCGGCTTTCAGAC
>CALCCH010000133.1 GCA_937899855.1 uncultured Saprospirales bacterium
CCCAATAAAATTCCCATTCCCGATTCCGAAATCGAACGGGCCCAAGAAATGCACAATGCCCTGGTGGAAGCCGCCGCGGAAAACGACGAAGAGCTGATGGAAAAGTTTTTTGAGGAAGGCAGCCTCAACGAACAAGAACTGGCCGCCGGTCTGCGGATCGCCATGGCCAACCAGCAAATTTTCCCCGTCTTCTGTGCCTCCGCCGACCGCAACATGGGCAGCGGCCGCATCATGGGTTTTATCAACGACATCTGCCCCTCTCCCGCCGACTGTCCGCCCGCCCAACTGGCCGGTGGCGAAACCCTCGCCTGCGACAGTCAGGACGATACCACCGTCTTCATTTACAAGACCCTCTCCGAACCACAGGTGGGTATGGTGACCTATTTCAAGGTATACTCCGGCCAACTCCAATCCGGTGACGATCTGTACAATCAGGACAGCCAGTCCACCGAACGGGTCAACCAAATTTTTGTCACCAATGGTAAAAACCGCGAGGCCGTCAACGCCCTCCTAGCGGGGGATATCGGGGTGACGGTAAAGCTCAAAAATACCCACACCAACAGTACGCTGGTGCCCAAGGGCAACGATCGCGTCATCGAACCCATCCACTTCCCCGCTCCCCGGATTCGAACGGCGGTCAGCCCCCCGAGCAAAAACGATATGGAAAAGCTGATGAAGGCCCTGCACCAGATTGAAGAGGAGGATCCCACGCTGCAAATCGAGCAGTCCAAATCCCTCAAACAGACGATTCTCCACGGTCAGGGACAGCTGCACCTCGACATCATCAAGTACCGGATCGAGAAGGTCAATAACATCAGTATGGAATTCATCAAGCCCAAGATTTCCTACCGCGAGACCATCACCCGGCAAGCCAACGGGCACTACCGCCACAAAAAGCAGAGTGGAGGCTCCGGCCAGTTTGGCGAAGTCCACATGCGGATTGAACCCTACTACGAGGGCATGCCCCAACCCGAAGGACTCACCGTTCGGAATACCGAATTGGAAGACCTGCCCTGGGGAGGCAAGCTCTCCTTCTACTGGTGTATCGTCGGGGGTTCGATCGACGCCAAGTACTCCAACGCTATCAAGAAGGGCATCATGCGGAAAATGGAAGAGGGACCCCTCACCGGCTCTCACTGCCAGGACATTCGCGTGTGTATCTACGACGGTAAAATGCACCCCGTCGATTCCAACGATATGGCCTTTATGCTGGCCGCTTCCAATGCCTTTAAGAACAATTTCAACGATGCCAAACCACAGATCCTCGAACCCATCTACAACCTCGAAATCCTCTGCGACGGCGAGGTGATGGGCGACGTGATGTCGGACCTCCAGACGCGACGGGCCATCATCCAGGGCATGGATTCGGAAGGGCATTACCAGAAAATTCGGGCGAGGGTACCGCTGTCCGAGCTGTACCAATACTCGTCCACCCTGCGCTCCATCACCCAGGGCAAGGCCAAATTTAGCCGGACCTTTGCCGAGTATGCCTCCGTACCGGGCGACATCCAACGCCGTCTGATCGATGAGTACCAAGGAGCCATGCAGGAAGCGTAAAAATCCTTCTCTCGCATAGGAGCGCAACAGCAGCTCCCCTTTAGCAGTTGGTAAACGGAGCCCCCGGGTATTCGCCTTACCAACTGCTTTTTTTATACCTTCGCTCCGCACCAGCCGTTCTCGCTATGCTCCGCCTCGGCTACGACGCCAAACGCTTGTTTCACAACTTTACCGGACTCGGCAACTACAGCCGTAGCCTCCTGCACGATTTACAGCGCTACTTCCCCGAACACGAGTACCACCTCTACTGCCCCCGCCCCAGCCAGGACCCCCGCACCACCTCTTTCCAACGGCAACCGCCCTGGCGGGTACACCATTCTGGTCGCCAGCCCGCCGCCTACTGGCGGAGCTACGGTGTAAAACGCGACCTGCGGGAGGCGGGCATCCAATTGTTTCACGGCCTCAGCCACGAAATTCCCCGGGGCCTCCGCCGCCACGGGATTCGCAGTGTGGTGACCATCCACGACCTGATTTTCAAACAACATCCCGAGCTTTTTCCCTACGTCGATCGGCAGATTTACGAGTGGAAGTTTGGCCACGCCTGCCGCCAGGCCGACCGGGTGGTCGCCATCAGCGAAAGCACCAAAGCCGACATTATTCGCTGGTACGGAACTCCCGCCGATCAGATCACGGTGGTGTACCAAACCTGCCACGACCGGTTCCAAGCCCCCATCCCGGACGCCCAGATCGCGGCGGTGCGCCAGCGCTACTCCCTGCCAAAGCGGTACTTGCTGTCGGTGGGGGCGCTGATCGAACGCAAGAATCTCTTGGGTTTGCTGGAGGCTTGGGAACAGTTGCCCGCGGACTTGCGCCTGCCGGTGGTGGTAGTGGGAGAAGGCGCTGCTTACCGCCGACGGATCGAAGCGCAGCTGGCGGCGATGGGTCGAAGCCGGGAGGTCCTCTTTCTGGGTCGGGCCAGCGCGGCGGATTTGCCGGCGCTGTACCACGAGGCGGAACTCCTGGTGTATCCTTCCCTCTACGAAGGATTTGGCATTCCTTTGATCGAGGCCCTGTTTTGTGGGACGCCCGTACTGACCTCCTCCCGGTCGTCGCTTCCCGAAGCGGCCGGACCGGGGGCCCACTACGTCGATCCCCGGGATACCGAGTCGATGCGGGCGGGGCTGGAGAAAGTGTTGCAGGACAGCAGCTACCGGACGGAGTTGCGGCGGGCGGGGGGCGCCTACGTACAGCGTTTTCGGGGACGCCAGATCGCCGAGGAAATGATGGCGGTATACCAAGAGGTAATGGCTTAAATCCGGCGGACGAGCCCTCCAGTTCCCTTTCTCTACTATTTTGGTCAAATTTGCGGTCCTGAGGATTTCTTAGGTGGGGGGACGGGGCCAAAACCTTGAAAAAGAGTAGAGAAAATCGTAATTTTGCAGCCGAATTCACACGGATTCGCTGACAAAATCCAAATTTAATCGATGCCCTCGGCTTGCGGAGTGGTATCCCAACCTTAAAAATTGTTTGAACATGGAGACGGTACAATCCAATCTTAAATACAAAGTCAAAGACATCTCTCTGGCCAATTGGGGACGGATGGAGATTGAACTGGCCGAAGCGGAAATGCCCGGTTTGATGGCACTGCGCGAGGAATACGGGGAATCCAAGCCCCTGCGGGGAGCCCGGATTGCGGGTTGTTTGCACATGACCATCCAGACGGCCGTGTTGATTGAAACGCTCGTGGAATTGGGAGCCGAGGTAACCTGGTCGTCCTGCAATATTTTCTCTACGCAGGATCACGCTGCGGCGGCCATCGCGGCAGCCGGAGTGCCGGTATTTGCCTGGAAGGGCATGAATGAGGAGGAATTTGACTGGTGCATCGAACAGACGCTGACCGCTTTCGAAGGCGACCAGCCCCTCAACATGATCCTCGACGACGGGGGGGACCTCACCAATATGGTGCTGGATCGTTATCCCCAGTACGTGGCAGACATCCGGGGCATCAGCGAGGAGACGACCACTGGTGTACACCGCTTGTACGAGCGTCAGAAAAATGGTACCCTGCCCTTGCCCGCGATCAACATCAACGATTCGGTAACCAAGTCGAAGTTCGACAACAAGTACGGCTGTAAAGAATCCTGTGTGGATGCCATCCGTCGGGCCACCGATATCATGATGGCTGGTAAAGTAGCGGTGGTAGCGGGTTATGGTGACGTTGGAAAAGGCTCGGCCGCTTCGCTGCAGGGAGCGGGTTGCCGCGTGATCGTGACGGAAATTGACCCCATCTGTGCCCTCCAAGCGGCGATGGATGGTTTTGCGGTCAAGAAGATGGCCAACGCCATCCCCGAGGCCAATATCGTCGTGACCGCCACGGGCAACAAGGACATCCTCACCGAGGAGCACTTCCGGATGATGAAAGACAAGACCATCGTGTGCAACATCGGCCACTTTGACAACGAGATCGACATCGCTTGGCTGAACGACAACTATGGCGATACCAAGCTGGAGATCAAGCCCCAGGTAGACAAGTACACCATTGAGGGCAAGGACATCATCATCCTGGCGGAAGGCCGCTTGGTCAACTTGGGTTGTGCCACGGGCCACCCTTCGTTCGTCATGTCCAATTCCTTTACCAATCAGGTACTGGCCCAGATGGAGCTGTGGAAGAGTAGCGATAATTACGAAAACAAAGTTTACATGCTACCCAAGCACCTGGATGAGCAGGTGGCGCGTTTGCACTTGGCGAAGATCGGCGTCGAGCTGGAGGAGCTGAGCAGCGAGCAGGCGGACTACATTGGAGTGACGGTAGAAGGTCCCTTCAAGCCGGAATACTACCGGTACTAAGCCGCTGGGTTTTTCAAAATATTGCGGGGGTGGCCAGTGGTCATCCCCGTTTTTTGTAGTCCGGATGCTTCCCCTCCCCTCACACATTTACTATCTTTGGTACAAAAGCGCATGGACTCCCTTTTCACCACCTACCTCCAACTCGGATTTGAGCACATTTCCGACCCCAAGGCCTACGATCACATCGTTTTCTTGGTGGCACTTTGTGCCATTTACCGACCGCAGGAGTGGAAACGCGTCCTCCTACTCGTTACCGCTTTCACCATCGGCCATTCCCTGACCCTGCTGCTGGCGGTACTCGACATCATTCGCTTTCCCGGGTCCGTCATCGAACTCTTAATCCCGATCACGATCCTGGCAACAGCTTTTTACAACGTCAGCCAACCCGCCGAGCGCGGGCCCCAAGCCATGCGGTGGAACTACGCCTTTGCACTTTTTTTTGGCTTTATCCACGGGATGGGCTTTAGCAACTACCTCAGGGCCTTGCTGATGCCCGGGGAGGAAGGCCAACTGTGGCTACAGCTACTGGCCTTCAACCTCGGTATTGAACTTGGGCAAATTATGATTGTTGCGTGCGTACTGCTACTGGCGGGTTTGGCGTTTGGCTTATTGAGGGTAAAGGCGGCGGCCTGGAACCAATTCGTCTCCGGAGCCGCAGCGGGTATTGCGCTGACCCTTTTGCTCCAACAGTGGACCTAAAAAATTAGAACCTATGCTTTCTCGACTACTCATTGCGCTGCTGCTTTGTTTGTCCGTACCAATGGCTTACGGCGAAGGCATTGTGCCTACCCACGAATTTCACCTCAGCAGGTGCCACATCAACTACAACGTCGCCGAGGAGGCCCTGCAAATGACCCTGCACCTCTTTCTCGATGATTTGGAGGATGCGATGCTCCGCGAAGGGATCGACATACAGTTTTTGTGTACGGAGAAGGAAAAGGAGGATGCGGAGAAACAGTTGTATCGCTACCTCCAGATGCACTTCCAATTGCGGGTAAATCAGCAGGCCGTCACCTATGAGTTTGTAGGTAAAGAGGTGAGTGATGACCTGCTGGGGGTCTGGGTCTACCTGGAGGTGAAGGAGGTCGATCAGGTATCCGCACTGACGATCAGTAATCGACTGATCCTCGATTTGCACGCCGATCAGAGGAACATCACCAGCGTATTGGTGCCGCCCGGTAAGCAAACTTATCTTATTCTGGACCGGTACAAAAGTCAAGAATCCCTAAATTATGCCCAATGAATCGACTATTCAAACAAATCTTTATCTTGCCCATCCGTTTTTACCAATCGGCCATTTCTCCCCTACTGGGGCCGTCCTGTCGTTTTACGCCCACCTGCTCGCACTATATGGTACAGGCCATCGAGGAGTGGGGTGTCCTGAAGGGCCTCTGGCTGGGACTGCGCCGGATCGGTAAATGTCATCCTTGGGGATCGCACGGTCACGACCCAGTTCCCCGCAAAAAAAACAAGTAAAGCGCATGTACAAAAGACCTCGCCGCAATCGCCGCAGCGCCGCCATTCGCGGCATGGTACGCGAGACCCGCCTCGCCCTCGACAATTTGATCTATCCCCTCTTTCTGGCCGATGGCCGGGGTATCCGCGAAGAAATCAGCTCCCTGCCCGGTAATTTTCGCCTTTCTACCGACGAGCTGCTGCGCGAGCTGGAGGAGTGCCGGACGTTGGGGCTGCGCAATTTCATCTTGTTTCCCGCCGTCCCCGAAGAACGGAAGGACCGCGTGGCTACCTACAGCTACGCGCCCGATAACTTCTACCTCCAAGCCGCCCGCCAGGTCAAAGTCGAATTTCCCGATTCGGTACTCATCAGCGACGTGGCCATGGACCCCTACAGCTCGGATGGTCACGACGGGTTGGTGGAAAATGGGGAAATCCTAAACGATCCAACCCTGCCCATCCTCGCCCGGATGGCGGTCGCCCAAGCCGAAGCGGGTTTTGACCTGCTGGGGCCCTCGGACATGATGGACGGCCGGGTGGGCTACCTGCGGCGCGCCCTCGACGAGGGGGGCTTTAGCCACACCGGCATCATGTCCTACACCGCCAAATACGCCAGTGCCTTTTACGGCCCCTTCCGCGCCGCCCTCGACTCGGCCACCAAGGCGTGGGATAAGAACACAAAACAGCTGGCCACCGCCACCCAACGCGAGGCCCTCATCGAAGCGGCGCTCGATACGGAAGAAGGCGCCGATTTCTTGATGGTCAAACCCGCCCTCCACTACTTGGACGTCATCGCGCTGCTCCGCCAAAACGCCCAACTGCCCATTGCCGCCTACCACGTCAGTGGAGAATGTGCCCAGTTGATTGCGGCTTGTCAAAACGGGTGGTTGGACTACGAAAAAGCCATGCCCGAAGCCCTATTGAGTATTCACCGGGCTGGTGCGGACGCCATTTTGACCTACTTCGCTAAAGATTACGCCCGCTTGCGGCAGTAAACCCCGGAGCGCAATTCCCTCAATCGGAACTTTAAAACTTCACAACCGCTCCCGAGCAGTTGGCCCCCGTGTACCTCGCCGGGAAGGCCTTCGCTTGGCCCCGTTTGGTACCCTCAGCAGCAGCACTTTGGGGTGACGCCAGCAGCTTGGTATTTTTTTTGCAACCAAGTGATTGTTGCCTAACTGCGTCAAGCTACTGCTCATCAGCGGATGGTGCTGCGTTATTTCCCCTGGCTCTCAATACCGTAAGAAACCAGCTAGTGTATCATGACGAAGATCAAACAATACTGGAATTGGCTGTCCACCCTTGGCATCCGACCGGAATACAGCGAAGAGGAAAGCATTCGCTTTACCTTTATGAATCGCTGTTTTGGATTTGGGATGCTGACCATCCTCTTTATGGCCCCGATGATCCAGTTTCTCGTACCCGCCGCTACCGTAATGACGGTAGGCGTAGCCATTATCCTGTGCTGTTGCCTGCGGCTGAGTGCCGTGGGACGCCACGAATTGGCCTGGCACATTTGTGCCATCAGCGTGCTCACCGCCCTCACGCTGTCGCCCCTGATGTCGAGCCCCTGCCACGGCAATTACTTGTACTTTGCCAACTTACTGGTGATGACCGTTTTTTTCTTCGAAAACAAACGCGTCGTCTACTTTTACCTTGGGATCACCCTGGTTGGGACCTTTATCTTTACCTATTTGAACTTGACCTACGCCGCGGCGAATCTGCGCTACCCCCTCCTGCTCAACCTGTGCATCGTGGGGTCCAATGTGGTGCTCTCCATTATGGTACTCCAACTGTACATTCGGGGAAAGACTCGGGCCATCAGAAAATTTGACTACGCCGCTTCTCTCGCCGAAGCTGCCCTCGAAGCCACACCCAATGGCCTCATCATCATCGATCCAACGGGGAAGATCATCCACTACAACGGCCGGCTGATCTCGATGTGGAATATTCCGACGACCATCATTCAGCAAAGAAAATTGGACGTTCTCCTCGGTTTTCTGGCCGAGCAATTGGAAGAACCCGAGCGATTATTGGATCAACAAGAACAGTTTCTCAACGAAAACCTTTGGGAGGGCCAGTCGGCCGAAATTGCCCTGCGCAACGGTAGGATCTTCAAGTACTATTCCCATCCTCAAGTTTTACACGATCAAATTGTGGGCCGGGTGATTTCCTTTCGCGATCGCAGTGCGGAGCACCAGGCCCAGAAGGAGATTGCGGAGCGGGAGTTGCGCTTGCGAGCCATTTTCAATCACTGCCCGATTGGGATGGTGGTGGGCCGGGACCAGTCCATGTCGCGCAAAAATATGAACCGTCAGTTTTCCGATATGCTGGGCTATACCCCGGAGGAGTTGGAGCAGATGACGGTAGAGGACATCACCTATCCCGAGGACCGCAAGCTGCGGCCCCAGTTTTTGGACCAGCAGCGGGCGGAAGGCATCAATCACGTCAAGGTGCGTAAGCGCTACGTCAAGCGATCGGGGGATTTGTTGTGGGCCAATGTCAACATCGGATTGGTGAAGGACGAGGCGGGAAACATCAAAGAACACATCGTGATGGTGGAGGACATCAGTACGCAGATGGAACAGGAGGAAGAGATCAAACGCCTACTGGCCGAGCTGCAGCAGCACAACGAGGCTTTGGAGGTGGAAGTTAAAAATCGCACGGTGGATTTGCGCTCGACCAATGAGGAATTGCGGCGCTCCAATGAGGATTTGGAGCAGTTTGCCTACGTGGCCTCTCACGACTTGCAGGAGCCGCTGCGGATGGTTGGCAATTTTGTACAATTACTCGAACGCCAGTACCGCGATCAAATCGACGAGGAAGGTCTGAATTACATCCATTTTGCGGTGGACGGGGTCAAGCGAATGTCTCATTTGATCCAGAATCTGCTGAAGTACTCTCGGGTGGGCCGGGGTGATATTCGCCTACAAGCCACCAACATCAATGAGTTGGTCAAACTGCGGCTGCTCGATTTGGAGCAGAAGGTCAAGGAAACCAATACGGATCTAAAGTTGGAGCACCTCCCCGATCAGGTATGGTGCGAGGACAGTCAAATCGGGATTGTCTTTTACAATTTGGTCACCAATGCGTTGAAGTTCAACCAATCTTCCCGCCCCCGGATTCGGATCGGGGGGACGGAGGAAGCGGACTGCTGGCGCTTCTACGTCGCCGATAATGGCATCGGCATTGAGCCCCAATTTCAGACGAAAATTTTCGAGATTTTCCGACGCCTCAATCACCGAGAAGATTACGAAGGGACCGGGATTGGTCTGGCGCTCTGTAAAAAGATTGTTTCCCGCCACCAGGGTAAAATCTGGTGTGAGTCGGAACCCAATAACGGTACTACGTTTTATTTCACCATCAAAAAAGGTTTGCGGCATGAGCTTTCCCTACCGTCCTATTCGGATACTGCTAGTTGAAGACAATCAGGGAGACATCGTCCTGATCAAAAAGGCCTTTGCGGAGGCCAATATCTACAACGACCTGTACATCTGTCGCGATGGGCAGGATGGGCTTGACTTTTTGCAGCACCGGGGGCCTTATCAGACGGTTCCCCGCCCCGATCTGATCCTGCTCGACATCAACATGCCCCGCCTCGATGGCTTCGAACTGCTCCGCATCCTCAAAAACGATCCACCGCTATCCAGCATTCCCGTTGTGATCCTCACCACCTCGGAGTCGGAAGAGGACATTCTCAAGGGCTACCAGCTACAGGTGAGTAGCTACATTCGCAAACCCGTCGACTTCGTCGAATTCCAGTACGCCATCCAAAAAATTCAGGATTACTGGTTTTCGATCGTCAAATTTCCCAACAGTACCTACTGAACCGCTGTCGCTCTGCATCGCCCCTGCTGCACCACCCTCCCCTTCTCACACTCAACGCATTAGGGTGACATCACCCGACAAAACCCGGGTCGTCCCGTCGTCCAATCGGATTTGAAAGACGTACACGAAGACCGCCGGGTTCATCAGCTGTCCGCGAAAACGCCCATCCCATCCCAAACGGGGTTCATTGGGCGCAAAACCTTCCCGCAAAAAAATCTCCTCGCCCCAGCGATCGTAGATCCGTAAGGATTCGATTTCTCGCACCCGTTCATTGGCAAAAAGGGTAAAGTTGTCATTGGCCCCATCTTCATTGGGCGAAAAGACATTGGGGATGTACACTTCAAAGTTCGGTCGGATAATGACGCGTAAATCGGCCTCCGCCGGACAGCCATTTTCGTGAACGATGGACAGCAGGTAGTCCTGTGACTCAATGCCCAAAATCTGCGTCGTCAGACAGGTATCGCAACGGAGCTGGTCGGCCGGCGTCCACCGGATGCTGCGTAGGTCTTCTACCTCCACATTGACAGTGGCCTCAATCTGGCCATTTTCGCCCCGATTCAACTCCAGTATTTGCGGCAGTATCAGTTCCAGATCTACCCCTTCCCCAATCACGACATTCGTATCCAAGCGACAGCCATTGCGGTCCGTAATCACTAGATCGTACTCGCCCGGGTCGAGGTTGCTAAAGCTACCAAAAGTATTGGTCGATTGCCCCAACAGCTCAAAAGTGTAGGGCGCTTCCCCTCCACTTACCTCGGGAATGACCAGGCGCCCGTTGTTTTCTCCCAGGCAACGCTCGGGGTCAACTTGAAGGGTGACCAGCTCCGGGATATCGGGATTGTTCGTCACTTCGAGGCTATCGATCTTTTCACAGCCATTGAGCTCGTCCAAGATACGGACGTAGTAATAGCCCGTACCGTCTACCTCGGGACTGGTACCATCCGCACCGGAGAGGATGCTGCCTTCCGTTGTGGTCCACTCGATCTGGAGGTCGGCGGGGGAGCTGATCAATTCCAGGTTGAGGGTCGTCTGCGTTTCGGCACAGGCGAGGAAGACGTCCTCGGTGGCGTTGCTGAGGGGAGCGTCCAGGAGGCTTTCCACAAAAACGGTATCCGCATTTTCACAACCATTGAGCGTATCGACGAGTTGGAGGATGTAAAAACCACCCAAATCCACCCTCAATTCCTCGTCCATTGCCCCGGGAATCGGCGTTCCCAAGCCATCGAACCAGGCGTAAATGATATTGAATCCCGACTGGGAATTACTTGCGTCGATGACGATCGTCGGATCGTAGCAGGTAAGGGGCGGGGGTGGTAAAATGTCAATAATCGGATAATCCTCCAGATCGTCAATCACGATTTGATCGCGGCTCTCACAGCCCGTAATCGTGTCGATGGCAATCAGTCCTACCGCTCCGGGATCGGTAATGAGGATCTCGGTAGCGGTGGTATTGCCGGTCAAACGCTCCCAGGTGTACACCACGTGGTCCTGGGGCTGGGCAAAGAGCAGTACGCTGGACACTTCGCAATCGAGGATGTTATCGGGCTCGGCAAAGATGACGGCCAGGGGTGGCGCGGTACTGTCGACCACCACGACCGGATCCAGGAGGGAGCTACAGCCATTTTGGGGGTCGGTGACCCGGAGGAAATAAGTCCCTTCCACCGTCACCCGCAACTCGGCATCCGTACCCAGCACCATGCCCATCGCGTTGGTCCATTCGTAAGTCAGATTCGACACCGGCCCACTGCCACTACCGTCCAAAAACAGTTCCGTCACCTCACAGGTCAGAAAGGTATCGCGGCCGGCATCGGCCATGGGCAGGTCGTTGTCTACGTTGATTTGTACGCTATCGATGGCCACACACTGGTCGGGATAGCTGGCGGTGAAGTAGTAGGTGCCCGCTTGGTCGACCATCGTGCTGAGACCGGAGGCATTGAAGCCGCCGGGGCCGGTCCAGACGTAGGAACCCGCTGGGGTGGCGGTGGCCGTCAGCATGGCATCTTGGTCGGTACAGGTCAGGGTGAAGTCGGGGCCCGCATCGACCGTTTGGGTACAGCTGGAGCAGCTGGCGGGAGGACTCACCATGATCGTGGTGTTGCAGGCCGGATTGGTCTGGTCACTAATGATCAACACTTGATCACCCGCCACAATGGGGAAGGGCCCCAGGACAAGGCTGGTCCCGTAGCTGCCGCTGATCGAACCGGCGGGCCAGGTCCAGGTGCCCGAGGTATTTTGCCCCGTCACGAGGATGGTAAAGGTAAAGGTATCGTCACTGCTGTCATTGCCCGTGCCGTTGTCATCACACAGGACATTGCTAACACTCGCGCTGAGGGTACAAGGCCCGTTGCAGGGGACGAGTGGGCTGAGGGTTTGGCTGTCGCTGCAGGCAGCATCGTTTTCATCGCGGACGGTGATGGTGGGGCTGCTGCCGTCGGCGGGGAGGTTGAATTGGGCGGGGCTGCCGTAGGGGAAGGTGCCCGCGGGGACCCCGTCGACCAACACTAGGAAATTGGTACTCGCTCCCGGATTGGTGACGGAAACGTCGATGGTGATTTCGTAGAAATCATCCGTGTTGGTGGCGATGGTACCATTGTCATCACAGACACGACTGAGATTGACGAGGCTGAGGTTGCAGACCGGCGAACAGGTGGCTGGAGCCGCTGCGGTCACTTGGGTGGCGCAGTTGTTGTTCACACCATCCACGAGGGTCAGCACCTGGTCCCCACCGCTGATGGGGAAGGGACCCAACACTTGTATCGTACCGTAAGTACCAGTCACCGTCGTGCCCATCCATTCCCAAGTCCCCGAAGTATTCTGACCCGTCACCAGCAATTCAAAAGTATAGGTATCGTCCGTGGGATCATTTGTCCCATTGTCGTTGCAAAGGATATTACTCACCGCTGCACTGAGCTGGCAAGCTGGATTACAAACGTCGAGCGGCCCAATGGCCTGGCTGGCGCTACAGCCCGTCTCCGTCGCATCTTCCAAGGTAATCACCGGACTCGAACCATCCG
>CALCCH010000134.1 GCA_937899855.1 uncultured Saprospirales bacterium
AGCGAGGGCTTCGGTCGGGAAATGAATCTGGAGATAGGTGGATCGAATGACGGCCAGGCTGCTTAGATTGAGCTGCTCCTGACCGGTACTGGCCAGGAGAAAATTTTTGGCAAAAATGGCACAAAAGGGCAAGCGCCATTCCTCCGTTTTCAGGGTGGATGCGTCGAGAATGATTTCGCAAAAATCGACGCTGAAGCTGTCCCCGGATAAGGTCACCGATTCCCGATAAGTGTCGAACAGCCATTCGCTGACCTCCTGGGTCCGCGCGGGCGTCCGTTCGAGGTTCATAAAAATTTCGCCGTATAGCAAGCCCGGTACCTTATCGCTGGAGTTCAGAAAGATTTGGGCCAGGCGGTAGTAATTGGAGGCAAACTGCGGATCCGCGGCGATGCTGGCGTTCAGACGCCCTTCATCCATCAGGCCCACCGCCTCGATGGCCTTTTGGTAGGCGAGCTCGGCATCGCTTTGGGCGTGGAGTGGGAGGGAGCACCAGCTAAGAAAAAGGAAGCACAGGAGAGGGAATCGTGGGATTTTAGCATTCATCAGCAATCATTTTGTCCCAAGATACGGAAAGTGCCGCAATCCCGCCAGTGCTTTCCCGTAGCCCCCTTAGCGCTCCAATAGGTCCTTTAAGATATCGTGGTAGCGCTCCGCGACAAACTGGGCCCCGGCTTCGTTGTAATGCACCTCATCCGCCAACAGGGAATCGTTGAAACCCGTAAACATGTCGACGGTCAAGACGCGGGCATTGCCGGTCGTTTGCTGGGCGGCGATATCGATGACCACCTCCTGCATTCGCTCAAAATTTTGGGTGAGTTCGGGCGTCATAAAGCTGGACATCCCGGGCGCGAGCTCCTCGATGAGGATCGTGACGTTGGGATTCCGCTCCTGTAGCAAATCGATGATGGCATTGAGGTTGGCCACGGTTTCGTCGAAAGAGGCCAAGCCGTTGAGGATGTCGTTGCCGCCCGGAGAGCTAAACAGGACGATATCGACGGCCCCTACGTTTTCCAGCCCCCACGCCCCTCGTGGTCCCGATCAAATTCCGCCTCGGCCAGGTCTTCGTAATCCGCTTCGTCGGTTTGGGTACCCACGTAGTCAAAGTCCCAGTCGTCCGCTCGGAGTAATTTCCACAGTTCGTAGCGGTAGCTCTCAAAGTCGGGGCGCGCCCCTTCCACCCGAGAGGCGCCGAGGGGCAGGATTTTATTCTTGGAGCTGCTGGGTGGTTTGGGTTGAACACGGTCCTCCTCACAACTGTTGGCGGTAATCAGGATGGCCAACAAGCAAAGTTGGATCAAACGTAGGATTTGTTTCCGATCAATGGTATTCAAGATCATTGGTTTAAATTTAGCGCATTGGTAAGGTGAAACGATCACAAATTAAGGCCAAAAGTCCGTGGAAAGGGGGCCACAAACGTCCCCAACCGGTCTGAAATCCTCCACATTTGGACAAATTAGGACGAATGGAGGGTCTTGCGGTAGCCGCCCGGGGTTTTTTGCGTCACTTTTTTGAAGGCATTGTAGAATACGCTTTTCGATTTGAAGCCCGCTTCGCGACCGATTGCTTCGAGCTAGAAGGGATCGTACCGGGGGGTGCTGAAGAGCGCGATCTCGGTTCGGACGCGATATTCATTGATGTAGTCGTTAAAATTGGTGCCCAGTACCGTACGCATGATCTCACTGAGGTAGCCATCGCTGATGGCCAGCCGCTGGGCGACCACGCTGCGGCTGAGGTGGGGATCGAGGTAGAGTTTTTCGCGATCCATGAGGTCCTGCAGTTTTTGCACTTTCTGGGTGGCCCGATTGGAAATTCGGGGGCGATTTGCTGCCGGTTTGGGGGAGGGAAGCTTTGGTGGCCCCAAGTGTAGTTGGTGAACCCCGCGGTAGGTAACGATGATCAAAAAGAGGGCCGTCGCGGCCAGCAAGTATTCCCAGATGGCCACTTGTAGGACCTCGGCAAGGGCATCGCTAAAGAACCAGAGGATCAGGAAGAGGAAAATGGCCAGGCTGTTGAAGCGGAGCCAGGTGCGCTTCGGGGGCGGAACTTGTTGGGCTCGGCTGACCTTGAAGTGGGCCAGGCCCGTGAGGATCAAGGCAAAGGGCAAAAAGCTAAAGGCGCGAATTTCGATCAGTTGCTCCATTGTGGCCTCATCGCCTTCGGCCCACCAATCGAAGGGGTCGAAGTCGAGGAAAAAGAGCAGCAGTTGGAGCAGGCTGAGGAGGAGGCCGGGGAGGGCCAGTAGCCAAATGCGTCGGTCCTGGCCCCAGGGATCCCCGATGGCCCGGAGAACGTACATCAAAAAGGCGAAGGGAAACAAAAAGTCCCAACTGATGACCTCCAGGACCCCATTGGCGGGGACGTAGTCCTCGAACCAGGTGTAGCAGAGCCAACAACTGAGTGAAATGATGCTGAGGGCAAAATAAATCTGGACCCCATTGCGGAAGGTTTTCGAACTGAAGATGAGAAAGACCAAGAAACAACTCAGTACGATCCCAAACAAGACCAGGATGTCCAAAAAAAGCGCGTGCATGACTGGCGGTTGGTAAATGGCTGGTTACAATGGTACGCTTTTTTGAGCCAATCGCCCAGCGCAAGACCGTATTTGCCCCGGTGAGCCTCCTCTCATTCCCCTTTTTTTGAGCGAATGGGCCTCGGCGGTGTACGTCTTATCGAGGTCTTCTCTTTTCACCCATCAAATGCACGCCTGATGAATACCCGGCCTTTTCCTCCCCCTTTCCCCCCCTTTTTGTCACCGCTCCCCCCCACATCCCTGCGAAACTGGGCTTCCGCACTGCTGGTCCTTTTGGTATACGGCTCCTGCCTGCCTCCGAGTGACGCACAGCCAGAGGCAACGGCTACCCCTTCGGGATCGCTCCATTTTCGGATCAACGAAACGCTCACCAACACCGAGGAACCCTATTTTGTCGAGATCACCAGCCGCTGGCGGGACTACCTGGAGTCGGAGCAGTACGTCCGGACGGACAGCGAATTTTGGAATTACGATCGCATGCCACGACCCGATTATTCCTACATTCAACTCCTGCTCGAACTCCGCTCCAGCCTGCGCAACGGCGAGCGGATCGATTGCAACATCATCGGCTTGATCCCCGTGGTCGAGGACCACTACCTGCTCAAATGCCTCTTTACCCGCCCCGACCCAAAGACCGGCGCCCCCCAGCTGCGCAACCAGACCTCGGTATACGCCCAAGCCGACACCTACCAATTCGTCAACAGTACCCAGTACCACCAAAGGGTCTGGGAACAACGCCAGGTGGGAACGATCCGTTATTCCATCCACCCCGAGCACCGTTTTGACAGCACCCAAGCCAAGCGGATGGCGGCCTTCAACCAACGCATGGCCGAGTACTTCGATACCGAAGCCATCGCCTTTGACTACGTCGTGGCCAACAATACCACCCAACTCAACCAACTACTGGGCTATGATTACAACCCCTACAGCTACCAGCCGGTCCAAACCGGTGGCCTGACCGACAATTACAACCGCATCATCTATGCGGGCAACAATTCGGCCTACTACCCCCACGAGGTGGTACACCTCTACACCTACCGGGGTTTTGCTGGCCAGTACCACGCTTGGGTGGACGAGGGCATCGCCGCTTATTTTGGGGGCAGTACGGGGTACGAGTTGGCCTGGCACCTGCAAAAGCTCAAGGTCTTCCTGGCCGCGCATCCCGACTACGAAATTCGGGAGCGCGCTGCGCTGCAAAAGAACATCCCCAACGGTGAGTACACCACGGACTTTCGCTACGCCATCGGGGGCTTGCTGATCCAAAAGATTTACGAGCGAGAAGGGATGACGGGGCTCTTCGAGGCGCTGCGCTACGGCCGGAGCGACGCGGACTACTTTCGCCTCCTGGAGGACAAGCTACAGGTGGCCCCAGCGGATTTTGGAGCCTACGTCAAACGCGAAGTCGCCCAACTGCAGACCTTGACCCCAGCGGAAATGGATCGCTTAAAGTACTGAGCCAACTTTGCCGGAATCGACGGCTCGGAAAGGCCTGGTGATATTTTTTGGGAACGAAGGGGGACTTTTTTTTAATATTTTTCCTTTATTTTTCGGGGCTTCCAGCCGACATATCGCATTTTTGCTTAAATGATTTTATGGAATTTTCACCTCCGGAGCGTCTATATACCAGAATTTCTCATTCTAGATGGTGGAAATTCTTTGGTATTTAAACCGACCGGA
>CALCCH010000135.1 GCA_937899855.1 uncultured Saprospirales bacterium
GTCCAATTGTCCCCCCCCCGCTTTAGAAATCAGTCTTTTAATGTTCTCGTCAGTTTTTGTTTTCTCGTTTTCTACGACTTGTTTGCGACTTGTTTCAGTTATGCGTTTTTCAAAAATGCGTTGATGGCTTTCAGCACACTATCTACCTTGGAGTAATCAATGCTGTAGTGAATGAATTTGCCATCGCGTTGGGTGACGACGATTCCCGCCAAACGAAGAATGCGTAAGTGCTGGGAAGTAATGGATTGCTCGAGCTTTAAGGTGTTGTAAATTTTGTTGACGTTAATGGTTTTGTGACGGTCAATAAACTCGAGAATTTTCATCCGCAAGGGATGCGCCAGGGCGCGAAGAATCTCCGAAGAAACCTGGAGTTTTTCGCTATTTATCTTAACCTTAGCCTTTCTCATAGATACAGTTTTATTAGAATTTGTAAACATTTCTCGCAAGCAAATATGCGTTTTTTATTTATTATTACAAAAAAATAATAATAAAAAATGCTGTAAACCAGGCGGTTTACAGCATTTCCGTTAATAGGGTCATTGCTTTAAATGCAAAAAAAACGTTGAAAAACTAATATAAAGAGTATCGTATAATAAAAGTTGTTAATTCGTACTGCTGTTGGGTAATTTACTACGCTGCCAATTCTTCTACCAAGCGCGAGATTTGAGAAAGTCTTTCCTTGTCGAGTGAGTAGAAAATGAACTTACCTTGTCGCTCCGTAACGACTACTCCAGCGCGGCGCAAAATGGCCAAGTGCTGCGAAGCTACGGACTGTTCCAAGCGCAATTTGATGTAGATATCGGTAACCGTCATTCGATCGTTAGCCTCCAGTAGATCGATAATGCTTTGACGTAGTTTGTGATTAACAGCGCGAAGTACCAATACAGCTTTTCTCAGTTCAGCGTAATCCAGTTGGATATCTTTTTTCCCCTTTTTAAGAATAACTGTTTCGCTTTTTTGCTTTCTCATATTGATGTTTTTATAATTAGATAATACTACTCTCAGGGAGCCAAAAACTATACCAAATTAAGACATTATGATATGTTTTAAGGTATAAATATACTGACCCTAAGACTAAAATAAAAATTTAAAATAAGAAATCATTTCTATTTACTATATGTCACATTTTACCATATATTTTTGGGCTGAGTAATGTTGGGAGACTTGAAGTATTCGGGCGAGAAATAGGCAAGATCGGCAAAGCTGCCTTCCGAAAATGCCGCTACCGCCAGGGGAATGAGGTGGTGGGCCGACTGGTCGACCGATCGAAAATGCGCTAGGGAATTGGTGAGCACCGACTGGCATTTGGCCGCGCCATTGCCAGAGAAAACGAGGGCCTGTCCGTCCGCCCATTGCTCGGCGTAGGACCGCTCGTCGATGATCTTTGCCTCGGTCGGACCAAGACGCTGGCCCGCCCCATCAAAACGCGCCGTATACACCTCCATCCGACGGGCGTCGATCATCGGGGCGTACTGCATCCCCAAGGGATCCTCCGCGGTCCGACTGGCCAGGGCCAGGGCCCGCAGCGTATCGATGGCGATCAGGGGCTTGTCCAGCGCGTAGCAGATGCCCTTTGCCGTGGAAGTACCCACCCGCAGTGACGTATACGAGCCCGGCCCCTGACTTAGGGCCACCGCATCGAGTTGTGACAGTTGGACCCCCGCTTCCCGAGTGGCGGCCTCGATCAGCAGGGTCAGGCGAGCGGCGTGTTGATAAGGCTCGGTCAGGGTGTGGCGAGCGAGTTCTTCCGTACCGCGGCTGATACAAACCGAGCATACTTCGGTAGCGGTTTCGAGGTGAAGCAGAAGGGGCATCATGATGAACGTTTCGAGCGAAAATAGAAAAAGCTGCTTAGAATGCAGCACCGACTGTAGACAAAAGTGGACCCAGCCCCAAAAAGCAATCGGTACCGACAGCTGGTGCCGGTACCGATTGTGGGAGCGGTACGCTTGTCGGAAATGGCCTAGTTTTCCAAAACCTTCTGGTACTCCGCCGGATTGTCAAACAGACGAACGGCCTCCGCAATCTCGGGATCGTTTTTCAAGCCCACCTCGATCTTACCCTGCTGGTAGTAGTACCGACTGGCGATCTCCTTTTCGATCAGGTTGGTGATCTCCGTACGGTACTGCTGCAGATCGTTTTCCTTGCGCTCCAGGATCTTCTTTTGGATCGCCGCCAACTCGGCATCAATCTCCGCCAGGAAGGCTTCGTCCTTCGCCTCGCTGCGCAGCTTCTTCAGGGCCTTCTCCGTATCCGTATCGTACTCAAAGGACTTGGCCGCCACAAACTTGACGAAGCCATCGAAGTCGTCAAAATTGAATTCCTCCGCAGCCGCAATGCTTTCGTTTTTGAGACAGTATTCCGTGGCGTAATCAAAAATCAAGTGCTCACCGCGTAGCCCCTTGATGATGCTCAGGTCGCTGAACTTCGCCAGCTTGACATCCGGGCTGACCCCACCCCCGTCGAGTACCTTCCGACCGTTGCGCGTCGTAAATGCCGTCCGCAGCGAATCGGGAATGTCGATCGGAATCCCATCTTCATAATTGACCCCCTGAATACAGCGACCACTGGGAATGTAGTATTTGGCAGTCGTCATCTTAACCTTGGAGTTGTAGCCCACGTCGCGGGTATTTTGCACCAGCCCTTTTCCGTAAGACCGCTGCCCAATCAATACCCCACGATCCAAATCCTGCAGGACGCCCGAAACGATTTCCGAAGCCGAAGCCGACCCTTTGTCCACCAGTACCACCAGGGGAATATTTTCGTCCACGGGCTTGTTGAGCGTCTTAAAGCTGCGGTCCCAATCCTTTACCTTTCCCTTGGTGGTGACCACCAATTCGCCCTTGGGAATGAAGACATTCGATACGTTGACGGCCTCGGTGAGCAGCCCACCACCGTTGCCCCGCAGATCAAAAATCACTCCCTTCAAATCCGGCTGCTGCTCCTTGAGTTTGCGCAGGGCATCTCCCACGTTCTTACCCGCATTGCGGGTAAAGGTGGTCAGGGCGATGTAGCCCACATCCTCGCTGATCAGTCCCGAGTAAGGTACGTTGGGCACCACGACCTCGTCGCGCGTCATGGTGACTTCCATCTCCTTGGCCTCACCGGGCCGCTGAATGGTCAACACGACATTGGTACCGGGAAAGCCCTTGAGGATATAGCTGACGTCATCCGAGCTTTTGCCCTTGGCAGATTTACCGTCTACGGCCAGGATGATGTCTCCCGCTTTGAGTCCCGCTTTGGCCGCCGGGCAATCGGCGTAGGGCTCGGTGATGGTCACGTAATCGTCCATCTTGCGGATCAGGGCGCCGATCCCGTTGTACTTGCCATCGGTGATGTAGCGAAAGCCTTCAATTTCGGTTTCGGAAATGTAGTTGGTGTAGGGATCCAGCGATTCGAGCATGGCGTCGATACCAGTCCGCATCAGTTTGGCGGGATCGAGATCGTCGACGTAGGACGTGTTGATCTCCTTGTAGAGGTTGGTAAAAATTTCGATGTTCTTCGAAATCTCGAAGTACTTGCCGTTGTCTTCGGTTACCGTGCTCATGGTTACCAGAGCGAGGGCCAGCAGGGGTAAAATTCGGAAAATAGATTTCATAATTCGCGGTGATCTTGGGTTAAGCGTAGTTGTTGTTCGGTGATGGATACGTTATTGAACGTGGAAAGTCCGATTTGTAGCCTATCGACTTGCGAATAAATTAAATATTTAAAAGCAGAATCGCTGGAAAAATCGACATTTCGTCGGTCAAACGCAGTCGGATTGCACTTGAACTCGGTTCGGTGGGGGATCGGGCGGTATCACTCCCGGCGAGGGCCTTGTAAATTGGTGGTCTAAAAATGATGCCAATTTGTGACAATTTGTGACAATTTCGCGGCCCGGTACCGCTCGATTTACGCTTCCCGTAAAAAGTTTTGGACCGCGGCCAACAGTTGGTCCGGTTGATCGGCGTGTACCCAGTGTCCCGCCTCCGGGATACTTTGGATTTGGGCGCCGGGAAAAAAGTGGCGCACTTCGTCGAAGCGTTCGGGATCGAGGTAGTTCGAACGCGCCCCGCGAACGAAGAGGGCCGGGCCCTCGTAGGGCGTCTCCAGCTCCACCGCAGCGAGGATAGCTTGGTACTCCCGGTGTAGGACGGGGAGGTTCATCTTCCAGCGGTAGCCCCCCGTTTTTTGGCGACTCAGGTTTTTGAGGAGAAACTGGCGAACGCCGTAATCTGGTAAGCGTTCGGCGAGGAAGGCTTCCGCCTCCTTCCGACTCTGGACCGTGGTGATGGGAAAATCGAGGAGGGCCCCAAAGATATCGGTGTGGCTGCTGTGATTGCGCTCTGGGCCAATGTCAACCACCACCAGCTTTTCGACCATTTCGGGGTAGTCCAACGCAAACTGCATCGCCGTTTTGCCGCCCATGCTGTGTCCCAGGATGTGACTCCGGTAGATCCACTGGGATTCGAGGAAGCCCCGCAGGTCTTCGGCCAGGAGGCGATAGTTGAAATCCTCGGTGTGGGGCGAGCGACCGTGATTGCGTTGGTCGACGATGAATACGGAATGCTGCGCCGCCAGTTGTTTGGCGATGGTTTGCCAATTGTCGAGCATCCCAAACAGTCCGTGGAGGATGACGAGGGGGGGACCTTGCCCAAAGGATTTGTAGTTGAGTTCCATGGGGCAAAGATACCGAAGTGTGGGCAAAATCCCACGGAATGCTGGGGGCGGGGCTCAGGCGCTAAAGTACTGGGCGACCGTTTCGAGGAAGACTTGCTTGCGTCCCGCCGAGACGTTGACGTGGGAGCCATTTTCCATGATGACGTAGCCGCCTTTACCGCGAACGTAGCGTTGGAGCTGATCGAGGTTGATGGTAAAGGAGCGGTGTACCCGGACGAATTGTAGGGGGGTACTGATCAACTGTTCGATGGCTTGGAGGGTTTTGCACACCAGCAGTTGGCGTTTGTCTCCAAAGTACAGGAGGGTGTAATTGCCCTGGGCTTCGAGGCAGGTGATCTCGCTCACTTTTTCGAAGTGGATGCCCTCCATGGTGGGCAGGGCGATCTTGCGCTGGCGACTGCGGGCGGCGGTGGGTTGGTGGGGGCTCTCGTCGCGGTGGTGGAGGGGAAGGCGAGGGCCGGTGGACTGGGAAGGGGATGTTTTGACAACTCTCATGGCAACTGGTTTTTGCTAAGCCCCGCTGGGCTTTGGTTCCGCAAACCCCACTTGGGAGTTCGCAATTAAGAAGGTGAAATTTGGCAGATTAGAGGCTTAACGCCCTTTTCAATCGGGGTCCACGGGTGGCACCACCTTGAAATGGGTTTAGTTGCTTCCGTAATTCTCGACCGCGCTTATTGCGATCGTTACTCCAATGATAGGGCATTTGGGGGGCTCACCCAATCCTTCATTTTAGGATATGTCAGTTTTCCAATTTTGTAGGATTCGCGACTAAACGTTGAAGATTCCTTAATTTTTCCCTAATATTAGTAGATCAGAAAGCTAGAATAACAAGTATGCCAAAAACGCCATCCAACAAACTCTACCACTTAATCCAGTCGCTGAGCGGCCCCGAAAAGCGTTACTTCAAATTGTACGCCCGCACCACCAGCGGTGACAAATCGAGCAAGTACCTCCAACTCTTTGACGCCATCGAGGCGCAATCGACCTACGATGACGAGGCCCTGATCCGCACCATTTACGCCGACCAACCCATCCAGAGCCGCAAGTACTCCGAACTCAAGGCCTACCTCTACGAACTGATCCTCAAATCCCTCCAGGGTTTTGACGAAAACAGCTCCATCGATTTTCGCCTCAAACGCCAATTGCAGAGTGTTCGCGTCCTCTACCGCCGGGCCCACTACGACGATGCCCTCGAACTGCTACAAAAAGTTCAGAAGGTGGCCGTCCAGTACGAGGCCTTTGACTACCAACTCGAAATACTGCGCTGGCAAAAACAACTGGCCTACGCCAAATCCGATATCCCCTTTCTCGATCAGGAGCTGACGCGGATCGAGGCCACCGAGCATCATTGTACCGAACGCTTGCAAAACATCGCCGCCTACCAGAATTTGTTTTACCGCATCATGATCAGCATCCGCAAGGATGCCCTGCTGCGCAGCAAGGAAAAGGTGGCCCGCCTGGAGGAACTGATGCGGCATCCCCTGCTCCAAGACCCGGAGGCCGCCCTCTCCTACAAAGCCCGCATCCTCTACCAGCGCATTCACGGCCTGCACTATTATTCCATCATCGACAACCAAAGATTTTACACCGCCAATAAGGAACTGCTCGCCCTACTGGAAAGCCACCCCAAGATGCTCCGCGAAAACGTTCCCGACCACATCTCCACCCTCAGCAATTTGATCTCCAGCTGCGGGCTACTCAAAAAGTACCGCGAGGCGCAAACCTCCCTGGATAAGCTCCTGAAAGTCAAGCCCGTAACCCTCGATGATGAGATGCGTATCCACCGGGAATACTACTCCAAAAAGCTGTCCCTGTGCATCTCCACCGGCGACTTTGAAGAAGGCATTCACACCATGAAACTGGAACAGAAGGCGGTCAACAAATTCCAGCAGGGCTCCTTCGAAAGCAGCCGTTTTTACTTTCAGTACTTTTACCTCCACTTTGGCATCGAGGACTACGATACGGCCCTGGAATACCTCAACAAATGGCTCAACCAACCCCGCAGCGTCGAACGGGAAGACCTCCAGAGCCTGGCCCGCATCCTCAACCTCATCATCCACTACGAGATGGACAACAACCTGCTGCTGGAATACCTCTTCCGCTCGACCTACCGCTTTTTGAAAAAGCGCGACCGGGTATTCGAATTTGAAAAACGCGTCCTGCGTTTTATTCGGGACTCCAATAAGATTGATTCGCGGAAAGAGCTAGTCGCAGAAATGAAAAATCTGAGAGCGGACTTCGTGGCCCTCTCTCAGACTCCATCGGAAAGCGTCATGTTTCAGTACTTCGACTTTCTCGCTTGGTTGGAAAGTAAAATCAGTGGTAAAACCTTTGCGGAGGTCATGGCGGAAAAGTACCGCCGGGAAGAAAATTAAGACCTACCCAGTAGCCTTACCACTTGCGTGAACGCCGGCGGCCACTGCTCTCAATACTGGTCGTAGTGAGCGCCTTGACCTGACTTTTTTCAACCGTCCAATCGCTGCGAAAAGAGCGGTGGTTGATGAGGGCCCGACGGCCATTCAAAAATCCTCCCTTGGCAGTAGACTGTTCATTGCTCTTGAGGGAAGTGACAAAACTCGTCACCTTGAGTTCAGAAAGTTTAAATTTCTTTGCCATAACATACCTTTTTAGACATAAACGAATAGACTGGAATATACATCTTTTGAAAAAATGTAATTTACCAATAAAATAGATTAGTCAGCTTTCTAAATGGTGAAATAAAGTTTTTGGAATCGGATCAATAAAGATAGGATGTTTTGTACAGAAAGTAAAGCCAAAACCCCGGGCAAAGCACCGGAAATGTCAGGCACTGTGCGTTCTTCCCCCCATCAGGGCTGCCCCACCAAATCGGCCTGTAGCATACGGTTTTCGAGGTACCGCCGCCCCTCCCCAACGCTCCCCGTGAGGTAGCGCTCGATCATCAAGCTGGCAATGGGCGCGGCGTAACGGTTACCCCACACGCCGTGTTCGACGTACACCGCAATGGCGATTTGCGGATTCTCCCGGGGAGCGAAAGCAAAGAACACGGAGTGATCCTTGCCGTGGGGGTTTTGGGAAGTTCCCGTCTTGCCACAAATGGCAATGTCGCGTACCCGGGCCACGGTGGCCGTACCCGCCTGTACCACTTTTTCCATCCCATCGATGATCGGGTCGAAGTAAGCCGGCGCAACCGCCACGTACTTCTTGTCGCGGTATTGCGGTGGTATCGCTACCTCCCCCCCCACAAATTGCTTGGCCAAATGTGGGGGATAATACCAGCCCCGGTTGGCGATGATGGCGGCGAGGTTGGCCATCTGAACCGTCGTCATCTCAATCTCTCCCTGCCCAATGCCGATACTCATCACCGTGGGGGATTTCCAGCCCCCCTTGGCCTTGGGGTAGAGGTAGTCGTAATACTTCGAAGTCGGGACGTTGCCGGAAGATTCGTTGGGGACGTCGACCCCCAGGGGCTGCCCCAGCCCAAACTGGTAGACGTAATGGTTGAAGCTGTCCAAACCCTGGTGCGGATCGTAGAAGCTAAAGCGGTCGATGATGTGGCGGATGGTGTGGAAATAGTAGGTGTTGCAAGAATGTTGGAGGGCCACGGTGACGTCGTAGGGATAACTGTGGCCGTGACAGCCACGGGCCTGCCCCTTGTAAAAGTAGGCCCCCTGGCAAGCAAAGCCCGTATTGGGATACACCACCTGTTCCTGCATGCCCACCAGCGAAACCACCGTCTTGAAAATCGAGCCCGGCGGGTACTTGGCCATCACCGACCGATCGAGGAAGGGGTTGAGCGAATCCTGTAGCAAGCTACTGAAGGCCTCCCCCCGATTGCGATTGATGGTGAGGAGGTTGGGATCGTAAGTGGGGGCGCTGAGCATGGTGAGGATTTCCCCGGTCGCGGGCTCGATGGCCACGATACTTCCCGTTTTGTTTTGCATCAGGCGTTCGCCGTAGCGCTGCAGCTCGATGTCGAGGGAGGTAATCAAATCCACTCCCGAAACGGCCACGGTATCAAAATCTCCTTTTTTGTAGGAGCCCACTTCGCGGCCCAGGTTATCCTTCATCAGATAGCGAACCCCCTTTTTACCCCGCAGCTCCTCTTCGTAAGCCTGTTCGAGTCCCGTCGCACCGATGTAGTCGCCCCGGGCGTATTTTCCCCGGGAGGCTTCGATCTGGTCCTGGTTGACCTCGCTGAGGTAGCCCAGCACGTGGGCCGCGTGGGGGTAGGGGTAGCCCCGGACGTTCCGCAGTTGGATGGAGAAGCCGGGAAATTCGTAGAGGCTTTCCTGTAGCCGCGCGTAGGTCTCCGACGAGATTTTGGACATGAATACAAAGGGGACCGACTTGGAGTAGCGCGCGCTGCGCCAGTCCTTGTCCAGTTTTTTCTCGAAGGTGCTCACGTCGATGTCCAGCAATTCGCAAAACAGCGTGGTGTCCATCTCGGGGTCGATCTGCTTGTAGGTACACTTCAGATCATACATCGCATTGTTGTTGACCAGGAGCTGGCGGTTGCGGTCGAGGATGAGGCCCCGCGAGGGGTAGAGGATTTCTTTGTCGATGGCGGTGGCGCGCGCGCGGTCCTGGTACGAGGTATCGATCAACTGGATTTCCAGCGCCTTGAAGAGCAAGATCGCAATGGCAAGCAGAAAAAAGACTTGGATGCCTCGCTGTCGGCCTCGGTAGAAATCAGCCATTTGGAATGCGGTTGGGAGGGATCGCGTGCTTTATTCCCCCGGATCAAACAAAAACTGGTAAATCAATACAAACACCATCGATACGACAAAGCTGGACAGCGTCCGCAGGAAGATATCGACGATGTAAACAAAAGTAAAGGCTTCGACGGAAAAATAAAAGAACAGGTGCCCAAATAGTAGCAGGGCCGCATAGCGCGCAAACCAATTGATTCCCAAGTACCGCTTGGCGGGGATTTGGTTGAGGTTGTACCCGCCCCGTGGCTCCAGGATGGCCAGCACTCCGGGACGAATCCAGGCCATGAATACCCCGGCGCTGGCGTGGACGCCCGGGCTATCGTAGAACAGATCAACCGTAATGCCCATCAAAAAGCTGAGTGCGATGAGTAGGGCGCTCGGCGTCCGGAGGGGCAGTAGCAGGATGAAGATGGGATAAACCATCACGCTGACGTAGTTAAAATTTCCGCCGCCCAGGGTGAAACGCTTGAAGACCAGTACTTGGAGCAGTACCAGAAAGACAAAACGCAGGGCTTGAGCAATTAGGGTACTGTTCATTCGTCACCTCCTTGTTCTACTTGTTCGATTTCCTCTCGCATCAAATCGTTGACGACGTAAACGTATTTGGACCGACTCAGGTCATTGCCGAGCGCGACGTTGATCGTGTAAAAATTACTCCCCGGCTCCAGCCAAAAGGTATCGACCCGGCCGATCATCATCCCGGCGGGAAAAATCGTGGAATAGCCGCTGGTCTGGACCGTATCGCCCACGAGCAGCTTGGCGTGTTTGGGAATATCGGTGAGGGTGACGTAGCGGGGGTGGCTGCCGTTCCAGACGATGGAGCCAAAGTAATTGTTGCGGCGGATGGCCGCGCTGATGCGGCATTCCTTATGCAGGATCGACATGACGTTGGAGTAGTGCCTCCCCGTGTTGCGAACGATCCCGACGATACCCCGATCGTCAAAAACGCCCATCCGAGGGCGGAGTCCATGCTTGCGCCCGCGATTGATCGTTAGGTTGTTGCTGTGCTGGTTGATGGAATTGTTGATCACCTTGGCTTCCATAAAGGTGTAGCGCTGTTGGGTTTGCTCGTTGCGACTGGAGTCGAGCAGGATGGTTTCCCGAAACTTGGCCTCGCTCATCTCCGCCATCAACTGGGCGTTTTTCTTCGCCAGACTGTCCGAGACCTCAGAGAGGTTCCAAAACTGTACGACTTCGTTGAAACGTTCGTAGAGTGAACCCGCTACGATATTGGAGGAGTGAACGAAGATTTGATTTTGCTTGCGGTTGAAGTTGACCACCAGATAGAGGCACAGCAACTCCAATCCCACAAAGGTCAGTAGTCCTCCAAATCTTACGAACAGATAAATTAGGTTACGCATGGGACCGGTTCGGTGACGGGTTTAGCTAGACGCTCTTGCGGTCGACCAGGAAGGAGAAGCGATCGGAGTTCTTCAGCGCAATCCCGGTACCGCGAACCACGGCCCGCAGGGGATCTTCGGCAATTTTGACGGGCAGCTTGGTCTTGGTACTGATGCGTTTGTCGAGACCCCGCAGCAGGGCACCGCCACCGGTGAGGTAGAGCCCCGTTTTGTAGATGTCCGAGGCCAACTCCGGGGGCGTGGTTTCCAGCGCCTTGAGCACGGCATCCTCTACCTTGGAAATCGACTTGTCGAGGGCGTGGGCAATTTCTTGGTAAGTGATCGTAATTTGCTTGGGAATTCCCGTCATCAGGTCGCGACCGTTGACGGCAAAATCATCGGGCGGATTCTCGAGCTCGGGTAGGGCCGAGCCCACGTGGATCTTGATTTGCTCCGCCGTGCGCTCTCCGATCAGGATGTTGTGCTGGCGTTTCATGTAGCTCATGATATCGGCGGTAAATTCGTCCCCCGCCGTGCGGATCGACTGGTCACAGACGATACCCGACAGGGCGATTACGGCGATTTCGGTCGTTCCACCACCGATGTCGATAATCATATTCCCGATGGGTTCTTCGACATCCAAACCGATTCCCAGGGCGGCGGCCATGGGTTCGTAGATGAGGTAGGTCTCTTTGGAGTCGACGTGGTCGGCCGAATCGAAGACGGCGCGTTTTTCGACCTCGGTGATTCCCGAAGGGATGCAGATCACCATCTTCATGTGGGAGAAAAACTTCTTCCGCGTCCCCGTCATGTTAATCAGGCCTTCGATCATGCTCTCCGCCGCTTGGAAGTCGGCGATCACCCCATCCTTTAGCGGACGAACGGTCTTGATGTTTTCGTGCGTTTTCTCGTGCATCTGCATCGCCTTACTTCCCACCGCGATGGTCTCTCCCGTCCGGCGGTTGATGGCCACGATGGAGGGTTCGTCGACGACGATTTTATCATCTTGAATGATCAAGGTATTTGCGGTTCCCAGATCAATAGCGAGCTCTTGTGTAAAAAAGCTAAAGAATTTCATTCTCGATGTTTAAATGACGTTGGCACTGTGGTTTTTACCGCCGCAGCGTAGCGCTTGTAATTCAAATTCAGTTAGACTTGGGGGCCCTCGAGCGTTTGATTTTGACCGAATGCAAAAGAAAACAAATTTTGTGTAAATCGGAAAAAAATACACCAAATAGGGCAAGCCATTCGCACCAAGCGGCCCTTCGGGCGAATCTGTGTGGTGCGTGGGTGTCCAGTACTCAGAATTTAAAAGGAAAACAGGGTGCCCTATTTCCCCACAAAGCTACGAAAATCCCAACAATTTCTACCGTCTTCTCCGATTTAATCCTTTGGCAATCAAAGGGCTAATTACCGGACGGTGCGGACTCGCCCACGATGACCTCCCAGAGGTCTTCCCGGCGCAAATACTGCCGGGCCAATTCGCGCAATTCTTCGGCACTGATTTGCCGAATCCGCGCCACCGAACGGTCGAAGTCGTCGAAAGACAGGTCCTCCACGACGAGGGTCCGCACGATGCTCGCCACGTTAAAAGCACCGTCGATGGTCGACAGCCAGCTCCCCAGCAGGTAATTGCGCAGCATCTTCATCTCCTCGGGGGGAACGAGCGTTTCGCGCAGGCGGTCGATCTCGCGATAAATCTCCTCGATCGTGGCCCGGGTAAACTCATTGCCCACCTCGGTACCGATATAAAAACAGCCCGCGTGGTGAAACGAGTCGACGGTGGAGAAGATATTGTAGGTGTAGCCCTTGTCCTCGCGAATGTTGGTCATCAGTCGCGACCCAAAGTACCCCCCCAAGACCGTATTGAGGATGTAGAAGGCGTGGTAGTCGGGATGCTGCTTGGAGTGAAAGCGCCCCCCGATGCGGATGGCGGTTTGGACGGTCCCCGGCCGGTCGATCCACAGTTGCTCCGGTCGGGTATCGCGGGTTGAAATTTGAGCGGGCGTACGCACTCCCCGAGGGATGGTTTGGCCCAGGTGGCGGTTGAGTAGGTCGAGCGAATTGGCCCGTAGGCCGCCACTGAGGAGGAGCTGACAATTGCCGCTGTGGTAGCGATTTTCGAAATGGCGGACGAGGTCTTCGCGGCGGAGGGCGGCGTAGGTATCGGGCAGGCTGTTGTAGCCGTAGGGATGGTCTTCCCCAAAGATCAATTCGGTAATCGTACGGTAGGCGACCACTTCGTTTTTGCTCAGTTCGACCTGTAGGGATTGAATACAGCGGTGGACGTAGTTCTCCAGTTCTTCCTCGGGGAAGAGCGGCTGGGTAAGCATGTCGGCCACGAGGGGGAGCAGGGCTTCGAGGTGTTTGGACAGGGTGTAGAGTACGATGGAGGAGGTATCCAGGTTGATCGGGATATTGAGGGTGGCCCCGTAGAAGTCGACGCGCTCGGCGATTTCGGCGGAGCTGTACTGGGCGGAGCCTTCGCGGAGCAGGCGGCTGGTGGCGCGCCCGACGAGGCGCTGGTGCTCGTAAGGACGCCCGGCGTGGAAGATGATTTCTAGCTTGAGAACGTCCTGGCTCCCCATCGAGATGAGGTATACGGGAATCCCGTTGTCGAGTTGGGCGGTGTCGATGGCGGGGAGTTGGATCCGGTCAATGTCGTGGATGGGGGGGGGCAATTTGCGATTGGGCATGGTGGCTTTGAATAATTGTGGATAAAATTAGTAAGAAAAGCTGGGTAAAGCCCCCAGAAGTTCTTATTTTGAAGATAAGGGTGCGCTTGAAAATCCTCCTCCGGTTGATTTCAGGCCTTTTAGACCTCCTCTTCCTTTGTTTTTCGGGCCCTCCAAGTCCTACGGGCCCCATCGTAATGAACTACTACTTCAATCGATACCCCAATTGCGTTTCAGCCACAGGACCCCTACGATTTTTCAGCCGCACCCCTGTTGGCGTAAAGTAGCTAAACCTAAAACCAGTGATGAGCAATCTGTCCCTCCGCAAGCGGTAGGGAGATGGACTAAACAGCTTTTGCTCCCAACTGTTCGAATGCAAGCCCTCGTTTTTCCTGGATGAGATTCAGGACCAAGACAGTTATCACCATTCTGTTAATATTTTGCAATTAAAAAGTGGATGGGAAGGTTTATTTTTACGGCTTATCTTAAAAAAATGTACCGTCATCACGCCCCGAGCGTGGCCCCAGCCGTACCAAAAGTCAACCAACCGATATGAAATTCACCGTTTCCTCTACTGATTTGCTAAAGCAGTTACAGATCGCCGGAGGGGCCATTGCCTCCAATCCGGTGCTACCCATTCTCGAAGACTTTCTGTTCAACATCAAGAACAATCAATTGACCATCTCAGCAACCGATTTGGAGACCTCCATCGTCACCCGGATTGAGGTCATGGCGGATGGCGATGGGACGGTGGCCATCCCCGCTAAGATTTTGCAGGATACCCTCAAGGAGTTGCCGACGCAGCCGATTACCTTCGTCATCAACGATGACACCTACGGCATCGAGATCACCTCGGCCTACGGGAAGTACCGCTTGGCGGGAGAAAACGGACAGGACTTTCCCAATATTCCCGAGCCCGATACCGTCGATACGGTGACCCTCTCCTCGGACGTGCTGGCCCAGTCGACCAGCAAGACGCTCTTTGCCACCAGCAATGATGAGCTCCGCCCCGCCATGACGGGCGTTTACTTCCAGGTGGATTTCAACAAACTGACCTTCGTAGCGACCGATGCGCACAAATTGGTCAAGTACACCTTCAAGGAAATTGGTAGCGAAGTCTCCACTTCCTTTATCGTCCCCAAAAAGGCACTCAACCTCCTCAAAAATGCCCTCCCCGCCGGAGGCGAGCTCAAGTTGAGTTTCAATAAGGCCAACGCCTTTTTTTCCATCGAACACATCGATATGGTGTGCCGCCTGATCGACGCGCGCTATCCCGACTACAACGCCGTGATTCCCGTCGATAACCCCAACCTCCTCACACTATCCCGCTCCGATTTTCAAAACTCGCTGAAGCGGATCGCTATTTACGCCAATAAAACCACCAACCAAGTCATCCTCAACATCAACGATGGCAGCCTCACCGTCTCGGCTCAGGATTTGGACTTCTCCAATGAGGCCACCGAACAACTGCCCTGTAGCTACGAGGGAGAGCCCCTGACGATTGGCTTCAATGCCAAATTCCTCATCGAAATGCTCAACGTACTCGAAAGCGACGAGATCAAGATGGAATTGTCGACCCCCACCCGGGCCGGTATTCTCCTACCCGTCGACGAGGTAGAAGGCGAGGAGATCCTGATGCTGGTCATGCCGGTGATGTTGAGCAATTGAGCCCATTCCGGTAGGGGAAACGGGTAATTGTTCCGTACTTTTACCAAAAGCCTCGGCATGAAAATTGGACTTTTCTTCGGCTCCTTCAATCCCATCCACGTGGGCCACCTGATCATCGCCAATTACATGGCGACCCAAACGGATTTGAAGCAGGTTTGGCTGGTGGTAAGCCCCCAAAACCCCTTCAAGACCAAGAGTAGCCTGGCTCGGGACTACGACCGCCTCCACCTCGTCGAACTGGCCATCGAAGATAATCCCGCCCTGCGGGCTTCTGACATCGAGTTCAAATTGCCCAAGCCTTCCTACACCATCGATACCCTGACCTATCTCCGGGAAAAGTACCCCCAGCACGAATTTGCCCTCATCATGGGCGGTGATAATTTGGCGACCTTGCCCAAGTGGAAAAACTACGAAGCCATCCTGAAGTATTACTCGGTGTACGTCTACCAACGCCCCCAGTACGAACCCGGTGAACTGAGCCAGCACCCCCAAGTCCGGCTCTTCGAGGCCCCCCTCATGCAAATCTCCGCTTCCTATATCCGCCGCTGTAGCAAAGCGGGGCACTCCATTCAGTACCTCGTCCCGACGCCCGTCTTTGACTACCTCAATTCGAGCCACCTCTTTCGCCAGTAAACCCACGGTAGCTCGTCTGCTATTTGACAATCGTCCCCAATGTTTTTTGGCCAAACAATAATAACTTTGGAGGGTTGGTTCTTATACAATAACGAAAATCAGTTATGGCCAGATATTTTACCCCATTATTCCTTCTTCTCCTATTGGGTACCCAGACCCTTCCCGCCCAGGGAGACCTGCGGATCGGTGACTGGAAGATCTACCATCCCTACCGCTTGGGTACCCACATCACCCAGGGCGAAGATCGAGTTTACTACACCTCACAACAAGCCGTTGTCGCCTTCGACAAACGCGATCCCAGCAGCTCGGGAGCCACCTTTATCACCAAATTGGATGGCCTATCGGAAGCCAAGACCCGACTGGTCAAATACAGCCCCCTGACGGATGCGCTGATCGTCACCTACACCAACAGCGAGTTTGACCTGGTGAGCCCCAGCCGGGTGACCACCTTTAACAATCTTCGCAACGACGGCAACTTTTTTAACCGTACCATCAACGAGATTGCCGTACTCAAGGATTCCATGGCTTATTTTTGTATGGCCTACGGAATCGTGGAGTTCAACCTGGTCACCGAGCGTTTTGGCTTTACCGCCAATCTGGGCATCGAGGTATTCGGCATCACCTGGAAGGATGGCCGCTTTTTCGCCGCCACCGAAGAAGGCGTCTACCGCGCCGAGGACCGCCCGGGTATCAACCTCAAGGACAACGCCAATTGGCAGTTGCTCGACCTCAACGAAGGTTTTCCCGGCGATTACAGCTCCAGCGCCATCGTCAACTACCGCAACAACATCTACGTGGACGTCAACGATGGACTCTACAAGTACACCGAAAGCGGACTCGACTCCATCTACCACGATCCCGAGTTCTTCATCCGTTTTCTTACCGCCGAAGGCGATCACCTACTCCTCGGATTGCGCTGCATCGAATCTTGCGATGGGCGAATGCTGATCTTTGACGAAACGGGCAATTATACCACCAATCCCAACAATTGTGTCGACCGCCCCCGCTACGGTATCGAAGACCAGTACGGCCAACTGTGGTTTGCCGACAGCTGGTGGTTGTACCGCATTTTGGCCGAAGGAGAAGGGGATTGTCGCAAGGTTGAATTTGACGCCCCCTTCGACGCCCAGGTCAACGAGTTGACCGTCCACAACGGCGAACTCTGGGCCACCAGCGAAATCATCAGTACCTCCAGCTTTACCGCCACCAACCAAGCCCACGGCTTTTACCACCTCTCGGCCGATGGCCAGTGGACCAATTTCCACAATTCGACCAATGATGTGATGCGCAATAATGAGGGCAAGTCCTGTTATACAGTGGCCGTCAACCCAGAAAACAACAAAGTCTACGTCGGTACCCTTTTCAATGGCCTGATCGAATACGACCCGACGACGGAGGAGCTGCGGTACTTCAACGAGCAAAACAGCGTCCTCGAGCCGGCCATCGGGGATTTTACCGTCCGAATTGGGGGCCTGGCCTTCGATGAGGAAGGCAATCTCTGGATGAGCAACAACCGCGCTTCCAACCCCATTGCGGTCCTCAAGGCGGATGGTACCTTTCAGAATCGTTTTAGCGGCAGCCTCAACGTCGGTGCTGAATTGCGATCGATGGTCATCGATCAGAACGGCTACAAGTGGTTTACCCGCGATAAGGCCGGTATCGTCGTATACGATGATGCCGGGACCCTCGATATCCCCGGTGACGACCGCGTCCTGTCACTCAATTCTACCAACACCCAAATCCCCAACGACAACGTCCGCAGCATAGCGGTGGATCTGGACGGTGAGGTATGGGTGGGTACCAAAGAAGGGGTGGTCATTTTTGACTGCGGGGCGATCTTTGACAGTACCAACCCCTGCGTTGGCTTCAAACAGCCCGTTGAGGTGGGCGGCATCCGCGCCTTCCTACTCGAATCCGAGGACGTCCTGGCCATCGCCGTTGACGGTGCCAACCGCAAGTGGTTCGGTACGGAAAACGGCGTCTTTGTCCAGTCGCCCGATGGCAAAGAGGCCATCGCTTACCTAAACGAAGACAACAGCCCCTTGCTCGATAATGTGGTGTACGACATTGCGATCGATCAGGTCTCGGGAGAGGTGTACTTGGCTACGGCCAAGGGCATTACGTCGCTCCGGGCCGAGGCAGTCGAGGGGGCTCCCTTTCACAACGAGGCGGAGATCTACGCCTTCCCCAACCCCGTCAAGGCCGATTACGAAGGTCCCATTGCCATCAAGGGCCTGACCCGTGATGCCAACGTCAAGATCACCGACGTCAACGGCCAGTTGATCTACGAAACCACCGCACTCGGCGGCCAGGCCATCTGGGACGGCCGCGACTACAACGGTCGGCGCGCCAGCTCGGGCGTCTACCTCGTATTCAGCACCAGTACGGATACCCTCGGGGATCCCGATGCCATCGTTACCAAGATTTTAGTGATGAATTAGTCCATCCGGCAGTCCGCTCAGGACTCCGATTTGGCGGCGCGTTCGTATACCTTATGGCTGAGGATGTGTTCGTAGTAAGCCTCGTACTGGGGTAGGATGTGGGCAATGTCAAAGCGTTGGGCTTGCTGGAGGGCATTGCGGCGGAACTCCTGGTGTAGCTTTTCATCGCGCAGGAGTTTGATGGCATTGGCGGCCATATCTTCCACGTCGCCCAGGCGGCTGAGAAAGCCCGTTTTGCCGTGGATATTGACCTCCGGTAGCCCACCTACGTCGGTGGAAATGACGGGCACTTCACAGGCCATGGCCTCCAGGGCGGCCAGTCCAAAGCTCTCGCTCTCGGAGGGCATGACGAAAAGATCGGCGATGGCGAGTAATTCTTCGACGGCATCCTGCTTGCCCAGAAAGCGAATTTCTTCGCACAGGTGGATCGACCGACACAGTTCCTCTAGGTTGCGCCGTTCGGGACCATCCCCCACCAGTAACAATTTGGAAGGCACCTGCTCGTGGAGTTTTTGGAAAATGCGGATCACGTCACCCACGCGTTTGACCTTGCGAAAATTGGAGGTATGTACGATGATCCGTTCGCCATTGGGGGCGATGGCTTTCTTGAAGTGGTCCTTGTTGACGCGGCGAAAACGCTGGAAGTCGATAAAATTGTAGATGACCTTGATGTCGTTGTCGATTTGGAAGAAGTCACGGGTTTGCCGTTCGAGGCTTTTGGAGACGGCGGTAACTCCATCCGATTTGTTGATGGAAAAAGCGACGACGGGGGCAAAGGCCTTATTGGTACCCACCAGGGTAATGTCGGTACCGTGCAGGGTAGTGACGACGGGTACGTAACGCCCTTGGGCGAGTAGGATTTTTTTGGCCATGTAGGCGATGGCGGCGTGGGGAATGGCGTAGTGTACGTGGAGGAGGTCTATGTTCTCGAAGTTGACTACGTCGACCAATTTGCTGGCCAGGGCGGTGTCGTAGGGCGGGTATTCGTAGAGGGTGTTATCGGCGGAGCTAACCTCGTGGTAGTAGATATTCTCCTGGAAAGTGGTGAGGCGAGCGGGTTGGCGGTAGGTAATAAAATGGACTTGATGCCCCTTTTGGGCCAAGCCGAGCCCCAGTTCCGTTGCGACTACACCGCTTCCACCGTAGGTAGGGTAACACACAATCCCGATTTTCATACTGCCGTTTTCGATTTTAATGCAAAAAAATTGGCGCGTACCGCTTGCGGTTTCGCGCGGGGGAAATTTGCCGCCGCCAAGTTAGGAAATCCCTACCTAGGGGGCCCCTTTTCGGGGGACAAATCCACTTTTCTACCCGGTCTTTAACAGTTTCAATACCACTGATAATCATCGGCTTTGGGGGGGTGGGTACCAAGAGGCTACAGGTTTTCGTCTACCGAATCAAGCAAACACTAAACAATTTATCCTGCTTCCTGTTCTGTTTTTGCGTTATACTTCATATATTTCCTGCTTGACCAGCGAGAGCTCTTAACGGAGTTTACCAAGTGGGATTTAAAACTTAAGCTTCTGGTATTAAGATAGATGACGGCCCAGCAATTAAATCTCTGTACAGGTTCCAGTAAAAAGATAACGGTGGCGATATACTCCATAGGCGACTTAGAAAAGCTTAGCGGCATAAAGGCACACACCATTCGGATGTGGGAGCAGCGCTATGGCATCGTCGTACCACGACGAACCGATACCAATATCCGTTATTACGAAGACTCGGACCTCAAATTGCTGCTCAACATTGCGCTGCTCAACAAAAATGGCATCAAGATTTCCAAAATCGCCAAGATGAGCAAAGAGGCCATCGCCCAAAAGGTCGCCGCCATTTCTGAGGTCAACTTCGAATACGACACTCAGTTGGACGCCCTCACCATTTCGATGATCGAAATGGACGAATACAAATTTGACCGGATCATCTCTACCAACATCCGGCAAATCGGCTTTGAAAAAACCATGCTGGAAGTCATTTACCCATTTCTCGAAAAACTCAGTTTGCTGTGGATGACGGGATCGATCCAGCCGATACAAGAACACTTCATCAGTAACCTCATCCGCCAAAAACTGATCGTCGCCATTGATCAAGAACCCTTTCCCAGAGGTTCCAAAGTAAAAAAGTTTGTGGTGTATCTGCCCGAAGGGGAAACCCAAGAATTGAGCTTGCTATTTATGCACTATTTGCTCAAATCGCGCAATCACCAGGTGATTTACCTCGGCCAGAACATCTCCATGTTCGACCTCAAGGACACCTGCAAAATCCACAAACCCGACTACGTGTTTACCCTCATCACCGAGACCTTTATCCAACGTTCGATTCAAGAGTACATCGACGAGCTGGCCGAATACATCCAGCCCGCCCACATGCTCCTTTCGGGCTATCAGGTCGTCGTGCAGCGCGTAAACTCCACGGATACCGTATCCGTTTTTGGTAGCCTCGACGAGACGATCGAGTTCCTGGAGCGTTTGCCTTAGGACAATCGAAAAATCATCATCTATCACTTAAACCATGTCTTTCATGAAGAATCTTATCCATTACTCGTTCCTCCTGGTGTTGGCCCTCGCGCTCGTGGCCTGTGGCGAAAAGCCCGCCGGAGAAAAAGCCGAAACTGGCGAAGCCACCGAAGCCGCGGCCGCTACTCCTGATGAAGCCCAAACCATGAAGGTCAGCACGACCGACAGCCAAGTCCTCTGGGTGGGTAGCAAGCCTACGGGCACCCACAACGGTTCGATCAAATTGTCCAATGGCCAACTCGGCGTTGACGGGGACAATCTGGTGAGCGGTGAATTCGAACTCGATATGAACAGCATTGCCGTCATCGACCTCAAGGCCGGCGAAGGCAAGGAAGACCTCGAAGAGCACCTCAAAGGGCTGGTCGACGAAAAAGCCGACCACTTCTTTAACGTCCGCAAGTATCCCACCGCAAAGTTTGTCATCACCAAGGTGGAAGCCATTCCCGAAGGTGGCAACGCCACGCACAACATCACCGGTAACCTCACGCTCAAGGACCAGACCAAGAGCATCACCTTTCCGGCCAACGTAGCCATGGTCGATGGCCAATTCTCGGCCACCACGCCCTCCTTCAAGATCAACCGTACCGAATGGGGCATCAACTTTATGTCCAAGTCCGTCTTTGATGACCTCAAGGACAAATTCATCGACGACGACATCGCCCTCAGCATTAGCCTGAAGGCTAGCTAAATCCTCCCTTTTGTTGGCCGCTCCCGTGGGCGGCCAACAAAATTTTCCTTATTTTTCGCTGAGTCACTGCCCATCAAGTCTCAGCCCACATGAATTTTCACCGCCTCTTCGACCTCCTGCCCTTCCAAGCCTACTGCTATCCCCAGAAGATAGCCCTGGCCCACAAAACGGATGGCCAGTGGCAACACTACTCCACACACGACTGTCTGGAGATCATCGAAAGGCTCAGCGCCGGACTGCTGGAGTTGGGCTTAGGAGTGGGAGAAAAAGTGGGGATCATGAGTGCCATCAGCAGTCCCGCCTGGAATTTTGTCGACCTTAGCCTCCAACAAATTGGGGTCGTCGTCGTCCCCCTGCACACCGCCATTACCGACCAATCCCTCCTCCACATCCTCACGGAAACCGAGCTCCACTATTGCTTCGTCGCCGACCGCCCCCTCTACGAACGCATCCAGAGACTGCGGGGGCAAGCGCCCCAACTCCGGGGTATCTATACCCTCCAACGGGAAGGGGACCTTCCCCACTGGAGTCATTTGCAAGGCTCGCCCAGCCCGGAACGGTGCCAACAAATCGACCAACGCAAGGCCGCCATCCGTCCCGACGACCTGGCCACCATCATTTATACCTCGGGAACGACCGGAAAACCCAAGGGAGTCATGCTCAGTCATCACAACGTGGTCAGCAACATCAAGGCCATCATCGCGCTGTTGCCCATTTCCTACTTTGACCGGACGATCAGCTTTCTACCGCCGAGCCACGTTTTCGAACGCGTAGCCATTTACACCTACTTTACGGTCGGGGCCTCGGTGTATTACGCCGAAGGGGTCGATCGCATTTTGGCCAATGTTGCGGAGGTCAGGCCCCACTATTTCACGGCGGTCCCCCGACTGCTGGAGCGGATGTACGACTCGATTGAAGAGGCGGCTACCGAGCAGGCGGTCTGGCGACGGCGCCTGCTGCGGTGGGCGATGCGGCTGGGGGAACGGAGCCGGGATCGGCCGAGCCAAGGGTGGGGTTTTCATTGGCAACGGTGGATCGCCGATGCCTTGGTGTACCGACGCTGGCGGCAGGTATTGGGGGGGCAGGTCTAGGGGGTCATTGTGGGAGCGGCGGCCTTACAGCCACAGCTGGGCAAGCTGTTTTCGGCGGCGGGCATCCATATCCGGGAGGGCTACGGGCTCACCGAGACCTCGCCCGCCATTGCTTTTAACCGTTTTGAACCGGGAGGCGTACACTTCGGGACGGTGGGTATTCCCCTGCCGGGGGTGGAGGTACGGATCGATGCGGAACCGGGGGAGGAAGGGGAAATCCTCGTGCGGGGGCCGAACGTCATGCTCGGTTACTTCGGACAGCCCGAACTGACCCGGAAGGTGATTGATGCGGAGGGCTGGCTTCATACGGGTGACGTAGGCAAAATGGTCCACAAGCGGTTTTTGCAAATTACCGATCGAAAAAAAGACCTCTTTAAGACCAGTAGCGGCAAGTACATCGCTCCCCAACAGGTAGAGAACTTGCTCAAGACGAGCCGTTTTATCAGCCAATGTATGATCGTGGGGTACAAACGTCCCTACGTCGTAGCCCTCCTTATTCCCAATGTGGTCCAACTCCGCCGCTGGTGTGAGCAGCACGGCGTACACTGGACTTCTCCGCCTTATATGGTCATCAATCCCAAGGTCGAAACGTTTTACCAAGAACGCATCCGGGAACTCAATACCCAGCTCGACAAAGCGGCCCGAATCCGTCGGATACACCTGCTGCACGAGGAGTGGTCGGTCAGCAGTGGCGAGTACGCCCAGACCTTAAAATTGCGACGGGCTTTCATCCTCGAAAAATTTCGATCCGCCATTGAGGCCTTGTATGCAAAAAAAGATGCTCTTTTGGATTGACATTTTTTAAGAAAATCCGAATTTTAGCCAAAACCTTTTGTATATTTTCCTAATATTTGTTCGATGATGTCCCATTTTGTAATACAAAAAAGGGAAATCCCAATCCACTAAAAAAATTATCCATTTGCAATGAAGCCAAGTAGAATCTTCGAATTCATCTATGTACAAAAAGATAAATACCCACAAGAACGCGCCTTTGGGCACAATCTGAATGGGAAATGGGTGTACTACAGTACCGACGACATCATCAACCTCGCCAATAAGGTAAGTTGTGGATTGCTCAAAATGGGGCTCCAACCCGGCGATAAAGTAGCGACCGTCGTGTACAAAAACCGCCCGGAGTGGACCATCATGGACCTGGGAATGTTGCAAATTGGGGTGATCAACGTCCCGGTTTACCCCACCATCAGCTCCAACGATTACGAGTACATTTTCAACGATTCCGAAGTCAAATACTGCGTTGTTGGCGATGGCGATCTGTACGATAAAGTGCAGGCCGCCAATCCCAAGGTCTCCTCCCTGCAGGACGTCTACACCTTCGATCGTACCGAGGGACGGCTTTACTGGGAAGACATTTTTTCCGATGAAGGGCTCGACGAGGTGGAGAAAATCAAGCAAAGCATCGACCCCGAATCGATGGCTACCATCATCTACACCTCCGGGACCACTGGCAATCCAAAGGGCGTCATGCTCAGCCACCGCAACATTGTATCCAACGTCGAAGGCGTCCGCGAATTGATGCCCATCTCGGCGGGAGAAATCGCGATGAGCTTCCTGCCCATCTGCCACATCTTCGAGCGGACCGCAGCTTATTCCTACGCCTACTTGGGCATCAATGTGATCTTTGTCGGTACCAACAACCTCGGCGGAGAGGACGGGGACCTGCGAGCGGTCAAGCCCCATTTCTTCACTACGGTACCGCGTCTGTTGGAGAAGGTATACGAAAAGATTTACAACAAGGGACTCGAGCTCACGGGAGTCAAAAAGAGCCTGTTCTTCTGGGCCCTAAACCTCACCGATGACTACGACTACGAAAAGCGTTATTCCGGCTTCCGAGGTATTCAGCAAAGCCTCGCCGATCGCCTGATCTTTAGCAAGTGGCGGGAAGCCCTCGGGGGCAATGTTCGCGGTATCCTCACCGGTGCCGCCGCCTGCCCGGTCAAAATCGCACGGGTCTTTTCCGCCGCGGGCATTCCCATTCGCGAGGGCTATGGCCTGACCGAGACTTCGCCCGGTCTCACCATCAACCGCTACGATCCGCAGGGTGCCATGCTCGGTACCGTGGGTCCGATGCTCCCACAGGTGGAGCTGAAAATCGACGCCACCGAGGGTGACTACCGCGAGGGCGAAGGCGAAATCCTGGCCAAAGGGCCCAATATCATGATGGGTTACTACAAAAAACCGGGGAAGACCGCAGAGGTGATGAAGGATATCGATGGAGAACCTTGGTTCCGCACCGGTGATGTCGGTAAGTTGGTCAAGGGGCCCGGGGGCAAGCATTTCCTCAAAATTACCGATCGCAAAAAGGAGTTGTTGAAAACTTCGGGGGGTAAGTACGTCGCTCCCGCCCCCATCGAAAACAAGTTCAAGGAAGACTTCCTGGTGGAACAAATGATGGTCGTGGGTGAAAAGCAAAAATTCGTATCGGCCCTGATCGTACCGGCCGAAGAAGCACTCAAGTCCTGGTGCGAAGACTGCGGGATGGGCTACTCCTCCATGCGGGATGCCATCCAAGACCCCAAGGTCATTTCGCGTTTCCAGCAAGTCGTCGATCACTACAATCCCGAATTTAGCCACATCGAGCAGATCAAGAAGTTTGTCCTGGTCGATGGGACCTGGGAACCCACCAAGACCGACGGGAGCCCCGGCGAGTTGACCCCAACCATGAAACTCAAGCGGCGGGTGATCCTCGAAAAATACAAGTCAGAAATTGATTCGATCTATACTCCGAAATAGCTTTTTTTTACTATATTTACATAGCAGAACAAAAAACAAACACCCAAGCTTCCAGCACACCTTAAAGGTCTGGAAGCTTTTTTTTGTCCCCTCCCACGCCGATTTCCCGACCTTTTATGCTATTTTTTTAACATACTTTGGATTGGTTTTTGCAGCATTTTCCTTGCATAACCATTGCAAAATAACATAACTATGTTCGCCCGCCCCCTATCCCGAGTACTGTCCGGTCTGGCCTTATTGGCACTGGTGGGACTGCTGCCAGCCTGCACCCCCGAAGACGATGACCTGATCCGACCCAGCGAGTTTACCAAAACCCAACGCGAAGCCCTCGGGGATCTGGTGGAAGGTGCCATCCAAAGCAATACCCGCGAGTTTTCCCTCCTCCCCAACCTCGCCCCCTACGACGAAGCCTACGACTACCTCCACCAGCTCTACAGCCAAGCCTACGATGACCTCCGCCGCGATCGCTATTCCCCCACCGACGATCGCTGGGATCCCGAACGTCCCTGGAACCTCCACGTGCTGCTCGACGAACAAAAGAACGCCTTCGTCCTGCCCGGTGGCCACCTCTACCTGACCACGGGCCTGCTCAAATCCATCGGCGCCGAAAACGAATTGTACTATATCATGGCCTGTGAGCTGACCCTAATGAATGAAAAATACCTCTTCAACCGCCTACTCAACCAGTTCAATACCACCATCCTCGTCGATTTGGTCAACGGCAGCCCCTCTCCCAATGGCGCGACGCCCAACAGCATCGCCCATGCCCTGAGTACCCTGGACTTCGAGGAAGAGGACTTACTCGTTACGGATGAACAGACCATCGAGTTGATCTGCCAAACTTCTATTTGGGATCCGGCGGGCTTGGTCCCCCTTTACGCCGCCAATGTGGAACGGGATATGCTCTGGATCGAACGCCGCGACTACAACGGTCGCGCCAGCCGCGTAGGCCAACTCGCTCAACGGGATGGGGGTTGTGGAATTCGGCTCAGCAACGGCGCCTACGCCCAAAAAGTACTGGCCAACCTTCCCTAAGTCAGGGGGCCATCCCCCCGACGCCGATCGACGATGGGACTGCCCGCCCGCAGGGGATCGAGATTGAAAATGGAGCGGTGCCGCTCGTACAGATCGGGTAGATGCTCCCGAAAAGAACGGGCAAAATGGAAGAAATGATGGATGCACACCGCCCGCTGATCCACCAAGTCCAAACCAATCGTCTTACGAATTTTCTCTTCGCTAAAACCACTGATGGCCTCCAGGATCTCCCAATTCACTTCTTCCCGGCGCGCGTAAGCCGCGGCGGGGTAGCTGACGATAAACGCTTGGGCGTATTCGTGGAAGCCGATATTGTACTGGTCCGGTCGGATGATGCCCTCCATGAGCGGATGTACCGCAAAGATCAGTACGCCGTCTTCGGCAAAAATCTCGGAGGCGTGGATGTGCTCGGGAAACTGGGGCGAAGGAAAGGGGGCGGGATAGATGACGATGCGTTCGAAAAGGGGGAGCCGAAAATCGACGAGCCCAAAAGTGAGCTGGGTGATACAGGTGGCGACGAAGTAGACGACCTCATCGGGGGGAACGCCATCTTCTTTGATGCCTTTGGAAATGTAAGCGTTGGCCCGCACGTAGAGTTCGACGCGGTCCTGAAAACGCTTTTTATCCTCCGGGGACAGTGCCGCGTAAAAGGGATTCATCCGGTGAATGAGCTCCGACAGCTTCTGATTCATGACGGGGGGGTGGCGCAGGTACCACCACCAGTCGATCTGGGGGGAGAGAAAATAAATGGCCGAGAGCGCGACTACCGGGGGGATGATGTACCAGGAGTAGCCCTCATCGACCTCGAAGGTGAGGTACAGACTGATGATCGTAGCGGCGACGAAAGGAAGGTACAAGAGTCGTGATAACATACCGGTGATTTGCAAACTCAAAATTAATAAGCGTTGGGGTAAAATTTGTTTTTGTCGACAAAAAATCCCTTAGCTTTGCCATATGGCCATTTTTACCGAACAAAGCTACCGAGCTCGGGGCAAACTATTGCTCACCGGGGAATATTTTGTCCTCGATGGCGCCCTCTCCCTCGCACTCCCCACCCGCCTCGGCCAGCAGCTGCACCTCCGCCCCCATACCGACCGGGGCAGCCTACACTGGCGTAGCGAAAACCCCGATGGAAGCCCCTGGTTCCAGGGCCACTTCGATCTGGGAGATGGCCAGATCCTCCAAGCCAGCGACCAACCCACAGCCCAACGCTTGCGTCAAATCCTCCAAGCCATCCGTCGCCAAAACCCCGGCTTTCTCTCACCCGGTCAAGGCGTATTGGCCACCAGTCGCCTGGAATTTCCCCGCCACTGGGGCCTGGGCAGCAGCTCCACCCTGATCGCCACCCTAGCCCAGTGGGCCGGCGTCGACCCCTACCAATTGCTGGCCGATACCTTCGGAGGCTCCGGCTACGACATCGCCTGCGCTACCGCCACCGGCCCCATCTACTACCAACGAACGACCACCGGTCCACAAAGCAGGGCGAGCCCCTTTGATCCCCCCTTTCGCGAACACCTGTTTTGGGTGTACCTGGAGCAAAAGCAAAACAGTCGGGAAGGCATCGCCCGCTACCGAGCGATGGTAGAAAAGAAAACCCCTTTGATAGATAAAATTTCGGCTTGGAGCCGCGAAATACCAAATTGCGAAAGCCTTGACGACTTCGCCGCACTGCTCGACGCCCACGAGGCCCTGGTGGCCGAAGCCCTCCGCTTGGAACCGGTCAAAAAAAGTCGCTTTGCCGATTTTTGGGGCAGCGTCAAATCGCTCGGTGCCTGGGGCGGCGACTTTGTGCTCTTGACCTCCGACCGAACGCGGGAAGAAACCCAGCGTTACTGCAACGAAAAAGGCTTTACTACGTTTTTTAGTTACGATGAACTGCTACTCTAAGTCATCCATTCACCAGCAGTTTAGCATTTAAGCTCCGGCACCTATGATTTCCAAATCGCGTTACGACATCATCCAAAAATTGCTCGCCGACCTGGCCCGCACCTTTGCCCAATTGGCGGGGCTGGATACCCCCGAAGCCCTGGAGGAAATCCGGGAGTACTACCACAGCTGGCTCCAAATCGACCCCGATCAACTGGTGGAAGGCGACCCCTCCGGTTTGTTGTACTACCTGCTTCAAGAGCGGGGCCTCAGCGTCCCCCAACTCGAATTGTTGGCGGCCCTACTCGCCAAGGAAGCGGAAATTTTGAGCCAAAATCAACAAATTGAACGGGCGATCGCCCAATTAAAAAAAGCTTTGGCTATTTTTGAATACGTAGAAGCCAATGCGGAAGTATTTTCCTTCAACCGTCTCGATCGCATCCAACAAAGCCAAATGCTGTACCGAGATCTTTCTTCAAAACACGATTCATGACCTACGATAATTTTACCATCAAATCGCAGGAAGCGATTCTGAAAGCCCAGCAACTCGCTGCCAAACTGAGCCAACAAACGGTCGGTACGGTTCACCTGATCAAAGGCATTCTCGAAACCGATGAAAACGTTACCCAGTTTCTGTTCAAAAAGATGGACGTCGACATGATGGCCCTCGAACGGCGCCTCGCCGAGGAGATTCGCAAGTTTCCACAAGTCAAAGGCGAAGAAAAGCAATACCTCACCCCGGACGCCAACAAGGCCCTGAGCCGCGCCAAAAAGATGCTCAAATCCTTTGGCGATGAGTTTATCTCGATCGAGCTGATGATTCTCGGCATCCTACAGGGAAAGGACCAGGGTGCCAAGCTGCTCCAGTCCCTGGGCGTTGCCGAGGCGGGCCTCAAGGAGGCCATCGCAGCACTGCGCAAGGGCCGTAAAGTGACCAACCAAAGCACCGATGGCAACTACAATGCTTTATCCAAATTCGCCATCAATCTCAACGAGCGTGCCGAATCCGGCGAGCTGGACCCCATCATCGGTCGCGACGAGGAAATCCGCCGACTGCTGCACATCCTTTCCCGGCGGAAGAAGAACAACCCCATCGTAATCGGGGAAGCGGGAGTGGGTAAAACCGCCATCGTGGAAGGACTGGCCTGGCGCATCGTCAAGCAAGACGTCCCGGAGAACCTAATCTCCAAAAAGATTTTTGCCCTCGACATCGCCTCTCTCGTAGCGGGCGCTAAATTCAAAGGAGAATTTGAAGAACGCCTCAAAAGCGTCATCAAGGAAGTGACCAATTCCGGTGGCGAAGTCATTCTGTTTATCGACGAGATCCATACCCTAATCGGCGCGGGCGGCGGCAGTGGTGCCATGGATGCGGCCAATATCCTCAAGCCCGCTCTGGCCCGTGGCGAACTGCGCACCGTCGGAGCGACGACCCTCGACGAATACCAAAAGTACTTCGAACAGGACAAGGCCCTCGTCCGCCGCTTCCAAACCGTCGTCATCGACGAACCCAGCGTAGAAGATACCATCTCCATCCTTCGGGGCCTACAGGAGCGCTACGAGGTATACCACAAAATCGAAATCCTCGACGAAGCACTGATCGCCGCCGCCGAGCTGTCGCACCGCTACATCTCCGACCGCAGCCTTCCCGACAAGGCCATTGACCTGATCGACGAGTCCGCCGCCAAATTGCGGCTGGAGCTCGACTCGGTGCCCGACGAAGTAGACGAATTGGAGCGCAAGGTCCGCCAGTTGGAAATCGAACGCGAGGCCATCAAACGCGAAAAGACCAAGAAGAAATTAACCGCCATCAATGAGCAAATCGCCAACGCCCGCGAAAACCTGGAATCCGTGACGGCGGCTTGGCAAAACGAAAAAGAAGTGGTGGATACCATCCAGGGCATCAAAAAGAACATCGAAGAATTAGAACTCCAGGCGGAGAAGGCCGAACGGGACAGCGACATCGAAGCGGTGGCCAAAATCCGATACGGTCAGCTCAAAGAAGAAGAGGCCAAACTCAAAGCGGCGGTGGAAAAGCTGGCCCAGGGGCCCGCGGAAACTCGCTTAGCCACCGACGAAGTCACCGGCAGCGATATTGCCGAGGTGGTATCGCGCTGGACGGGAATCCCGCTGCAAAAGATGATGCAGAGCGAAAAGGAAAAATTACTCGAACTAGAAGATCAAATCGGCCAACGTCTGATCGGACAGCGCGAAGCGGTACAGGCCGTTTCGGATGCCGTCCGGCGGAGTCGGGCCGGCTTACAGGATGCCAACCGCCCCATCGGCTCCTTTATCTTCGTCGGCCCCACCGGAGTGGGTAAGACCGAATTGGCCAAGGCCCTGGCCGAAGTGCTCTTCGATGACGAGCGCGCCATCACCCGGATCGACATGAGTGAATACCAGGAGCGGCATTCGGTATCGCGGCTGGTAGGAGCACCTCCGGGCTACGTGGGCTACGACGAAGGGGGACAGCTGACCGAGGCCGTCCGGCGCAAACCCTATTCCATCATCCTGCTCGACGAGATCGAAAAGGCCCACCCCGATACCTTCAACATTCTCCTCCAGGTACTCGACGATGGCCGACTAACGGACAATAAGGGCCGCGTCGCCAATTTCAAGAATTCCATCATTATCATGACTTCCAATATGGGAGCGGAGAAGATTTTGGAAAACTTTGAGGACCTGGATGCCCTGGGAGAAGAACACCGCC
>CALCCH010000136.1 GCA_937899855.1 uncultured Saprospirales bacterium
CACCGCCCCCCGTCGCTTTCAAGCCCCCAACAATTCGGACAGCGACCATACCCATCCCTTTTTTCACCGCGATAGTGGCTACCTCTACTTTAGCTCTCGCCGCCAAGGGTCGAGCGATATTTACCGCATCAAAATTTCCCTTCCCGCCCTCCACGAAGTCGCCGTAGCGGGTCGGGTCATCGTGGGCAACGACCACCAACCAGCCAAAACGGTCATTTTTGCAGGACCGAGCGAGGATCAATTTTTCCGCTACGTTCACGAGTCCACGGACGGGCACTACCGCATCAGCATTCCCAAGGGAGCGCCCTACGAAATTGTCGCGCAGCGGCCCGGTCATGTGGGGCAAGTAGCGGAAGTGGAATTCCAATCGTCACACGTTTTTTTCAAGGATTACCAACTCGATCTGCAGCTGTCACCGCTGACGGCCGGTGACGTAATTCCAATCAAAAAGATTTATTTCGAGCAAAGCAAGGCCGTCATTTTGGAGCGATCGCACAAACACCTGCTCCGCTTGGTGGAGCTGATGCAGCAAAACCCGGAGCTTATCATTAGCATCGAAGGGCACACCGATAATTTGGGGGAGCCCCAGCAATTGCAAGGGCTGTCCGAGGCGCGGGCCCGCGCCATTGCTGATTTTCTGCTGAGGGAAGGGGGAATTGGAGCGGAACGAATGCAGACCTTGGGTCACGGATCGCGTTTTCCCCTCAACGACAACAGCAGCGAAGCCCTCCGCGAACGCAATCGGCGGGTAGAAATTCGCGTCGAGCACTTGGTTGACCTAAAATAAGTCGGTAACATTTGGGTGGGCCCGGATAAGATTTTAATTTTAACGCTCGTTAGTAAGGGTAATTGGATTTCCTCTCTTCGCGAGTCGTTTGATTAAAAGATCCCTAAACATTTACAGATGCTGCGCGCGCCCGGTTTGGTTCTTCTGCTACTGGTTCTTGGCCATTCGCTAGTTGCCCAACGCAAATTGGAATTGGAAAAACTCCATCCCCAGGTCAATACGGACTTCGACGAGATTGCTCCCCTGGTAAGCCTGGATGGTAAAACCCTGTATTTTACCCGACTGGGATCTCCCGATTTTGAACGTACCCTCATCGAAGGGGAAGAGGACCTGGCCACCAAGCTCAGTGCGGCGGACTACGAACGTTACCTCGGAAAAATTTATACCACCCTGGCGGGTCGTACCGTAAGCGATCCCTTCCGCTCGGCCTTCAATCAAGACGTTTGGATCGCTTATTCGGAAGGGGATGATTTTGACGCCCTGTGGCATCCCGGCTATCCCCTCAATAATGCCTTGCCCAATAGCATCAGCTCGCTGACCCCGGCGGGCAACGAAGTTATCGTTATCAATCAATTCATCAAGGAAGGAGGAATGGGCAAGGGCTTTTCCCTAGTCCGACAAAATGCCGATGAGTCCTGGACGTTCCCCGAACCCATCACCATCAACAACTATCACAATTCTGGTCCCGATGTCAGCATGTGCATCAGCGCCGATGGCAGCGTGATGATTCTCTCTTTGGAGCGAGCCGATTCCCGGGGCAAGAGCGATCTCTACGTTTCTTTCCGGGAGGGCGAGGGTTGGGGTACCCCGCAAAATATCCGCTCCATCAATACCGCCCGCCGGGAAGCGACCCCCTTTTTGTCCGAAGATAAGGAGTACCTGTTCTTCGCCTCCGATCGTCGGGGCAGAACTGGAGATAGCGACATTTACATGGTACAACGCAAAGACGACAGTTGGCAAAACTGGTCGCGACCACTGCGCTACCAAAAACCCATCAACTCCAAATACGACGATAGCCGCCCCTACTTCAATGCCGAAACCGGTTACCTCTACTTCACCTCCAAACGCGATGGCAGCAGCGACATCTTCCGCGTCCAGATCGCCGGACCCAATCCGATGTTTGTCACCATCACCGGAAAGATCATCAACAGCAGTACCGGCGAGGCCATCCCCGCCGAAATTCAGACGGGCTTTGTCGATAGTGAGGTGCGTAATACTTACGTATCGACGGATGGGACCTTCTCCATCAAGGTCCCCAAGGGAGGCGAATACAGCATCCAAGCACGCAAACCGGGCTACGTCGGCCCCATCGCTACGGTCAACTACAAGAAGAAGTACGCCTACTTCTAAGAAAAACGCATCGAGCTCGAATAGACCCCCCTGGAAGTCGGGGAAAAAATCGAACTGGATCCTATCTTTTTTGCCCAATCCAAAGCCACCATTTTGGAAAGATCCTTCCCCGCGTTGGACAAATTGGCGGAATACCTAAAGGAAAATGCCTTTATCAATATCCGCATCACGGGGCATACCGATAACCGGGGTACCCCCGAAATTCTCCAACGGCTTTCCGACGATCGCGCCAAGGCAGTCAAAGATTACCTGGTGTACCGGCGCCACATCAATCCCCTGCGGATCGAAGCCCTGGGAATGGGAGCGAGCCAACCGGTCAATGACAATTCTTCCGAGCGTCTGCGTGAACAAAATCGACGGGTGGAAGTTGAAATTTCAGAAATCACCAAGCCGTTACCGCTTGGGATGCAAGGCGAAGGCGATAAATGAATAAGGTTTTGTAGCTTTGCGCATTCGTGGGGATGGGGTCCCCTTAAATCTGATTGTTATGCTGCGCTTTTTGGCTCACTTTTTCTCGATCATCTGTCATCCGATCTTTATCCTGACCTACATGCTGCTCCTGCTGTTGATGATCAATCCCTACGAGTTTGGTGTCAATAGCATCGGTCAAAATAAGTTTCTGATCTTGATGGTCTTTTCCTCCACCGTCTTCATTCCGGGAGCGGCCATTCTCATGATGCGCCCCCTGGGCTTGATCGAAAGCTTGCGCCTGGAAGATCGCCAGGAACGAATCGGCCCCTACATCATCACCGGCATTTTTTACCTTTGGATATTTCGCAACCTACTGGGCCAAACCAACATTCCGGTGCTGTTCAAAAGTTTCGTGCTGGGCGCCACCATTGGTTTGTTCTTGGCCTTTTTTATCAACCTTTTTTCCAAGATCAGCATGCACACCGTGGGCATGGGAGGTCTGCTGGCGATGACCCTACTGGTGATGGGGCAGGCGAGCTCCAGCCACTTCTGGTTTCAGTTGCCCTTTGCCCAATTCGAGATGAGCCTGACGAGTTTGCTCATGACCGTCATCCTACTTTCCGGCATCGTCGGTACGGCGCGCTTGTTGTTGCGGGCGCACGATCCCCAAGAAATTTATGGGGGTTATCTGGTTGGTTTGCTGACCCAGTTTATTGCCTTCCAAATTTTGGTCAATTAAAAACATCAAGAGAAATCATACCTTATGCAAGCATTACAATCCCTCATCGAAAAGGCCTGGGAAGAGCGCAGCCTATTGGAAGAAGCGGATACCCTAGCCGCCGTTCGCCAGGTCATCGACCTCCTCGACCGGGGCGAACTCCGCGTCGCCGAACCCAGTGACCGGGGCGAGTGGGTGGTCAACCAGTGGGTCAAAAAGGCCGTCGTCCTGTATTTTCCCATCCAAAAAATGGAGACCATCGAAGTGGGACCATTTGAGTTTCACGACAAGATTCCCCTCAAGCGGGACCACGCCAAGCACGGCGTACGGGTGGTTCCTCACGCCATCGCCCGGCACGGCAGCTACCTCGAACGCGGGGTGGTAATGATGCCCAGCTACGTCAACATCGGGGCTTGGGTCGGCAGTGGTACGATGGTCGATACTTGGGCAACGGTGGGTTCTTGTGCGCAGATCGGTCGGCACGTGCATCAGAGTGGGGGAGTAGGTATCGGTGGGGTATTGGAACCACTACAAGCTTCGCCGACCATCATTGAAGACAACTGCTTTATTGGTTCCCGCTGCATCGTCGTGGAAGGGGTGAGGGTAGAACGCGAATCGGTACTCGGAGCCAATGTAGTGCTGACACAGTCGACGCGGATCATCGACGTATCGGGCCCGGAGCCCATCACCTACCGGGGCCGCGTACCCGCTCGATCGGTCGTTATTCCCGGTACCTATACCAAGGAATTTCCCGCCGGCAATTACCAGGTGGCCTGTGCCCTCATCATCGGCAAACGCAAGGAGAGTACGGACAAAAAAGTATCGCTCAACCAAGCCCTACGCGATTTCAACGTGGCGGTGTAAGCATCCACCGTCAAATGCGTACCTCGTCCAATTGCGCGCCGGGAAAGCGTGTGCCCCGCAGCCGCGCCCCGCGAAAGTCGGCTCCCCGCAAGTCGCAGTTTTCAAAATCGGCACCACTCAAATCCGCATCGACAAAACGGGCGGAGCGAAGATTGGCGCGGGAAAAATCCACCCCCTGCAATAGGGCGCACTCGAAATTAGCCTCCAGCAAATCCGCATCGGTGAAGAGGCTGTGGGAAAGGGTACTGCCCACGGCGGACAGGCGGGGTAGCGAGGCCGCGCAGCAGTTGCTAAAGGGCAGTACCCGCTCGGACAGACCAAGGCCGGGAGTCAAGCGGCGGTATTCCAGCGCAAACTGCTCTTCGAGATCGACGCCCTCTTTTTGGTAAACCGCCGTCACCAATCCATTGAGCAATAAGGTCTGCCAATGCCCGCCCGCCCCACCACCACGCAAGAAGTGATGGTGGGCCTCGATGAGGGCCTCCAGTTGGCTTGCGGATACGGCGGTGCTCGCCGCCGCGACTTGCCGAATACGGTGGTAGTTGATGCCTTGGACGGGAGCACCAGCTTCTTGAGAATGGGGAAAAATCAGTGCGCTGCTTAAAGTTTTCACGGTTCTAAAGCTATTATCACCTTTTTGATTTCAAATTTATCCAAAGTTACCAAAAAAATTATAAATTTCAAGAATTTTTATTTGTCTTTGCCTTAATAAATGGAGGAAAACCCTCGCGCTCATTGGTTTCCCAACTCCCCATCGTCTCCGGCCTTGGTCCCGATGGCTGTCTAAGCCGAGCTGACCAGCAGCTTGGCACAGTAAGGTAAAAGCAGTATTTTGCACTCCTAAACCCTTATAATTCCGAATTATGCAATTCCGATTTCTGTGGCTCTTCGGCCTACCCCTCTTCTTACTCGCCTGTGGAGCGGGAAAAAAGGCCACCACCATTCCCGAGGTCATTGTTGAAGAAACCGATCTGGATACCCTTACCGTCAGCGCACCGCGTGAGGTGAGTGCGCCTCCGAAAGTGGAAAATTACCGTTTGCCCCGCTACAACCCCAGCTACCAGCGCCGCAACGATTTGCTCCACACCCGGCTCGACCTTCGTTTTGATTGGGAGCAACAAACCGTTATCGGCAAGGCGGGACTCACACTAAAACCCCTGTTTTACCCCGTTCGCAGCCTCGTTCTGGATGCCCAAAATTTTGACATCCACCGCATCCAACTCAACAATCAAGATTTGAAATACGAATACGACCAACAAGTCTTGACCATCCAACTGGACCGCGAATACCGCTCGGAGGAACAGTACCGCATCGAGATCGACTATACCGCCAACCCCACCAAAGGGGCAATCGGAGGGAGCGCCGCCATCACTTCGGATCAAGGGCTCTTTTTCATCAATCCCGACGGCAGCGACCCCGATAAGCCCATGCAAATCTGGACGCAGGGGGAGACCGAATACAATTCGCGTTGGTTCCCCACCATCGACAAACCCATCGAGCGGAGTACTCAGGAAGTTTACCTCACCGTCAAGGAACGTTTTCAGACTTTGTCGAACGGCATTTTGGTGGCCTCCAAAAGCAATGACGATGGCACCCGTACCGATTATTGGAAAATGGATAAAGCCCACGCCCCCTACTTGTTTATGCTGGCCATTGGCGAATACGCGATAGTGAAGGACAAGTGGCGCGACATTTTGGTCGACTACTACGTCGAACCCGACTACGAAGAAGACGCCCGGGCCATTTTTGCCAACACCGTGGAGATGCTCGAATTCTTCTCCAACCTGCTGGGTGTCGATTACCCCTGGCAAAAGTACAGCCAGGTAGTGGTCCGCGATTTTGTGTCGGGGGCAATGGAAAATACGACGAGCGTCGTCTTTGGAGAGTTTGTACAACGCACCACCCGCGAACTCATCGACAACCACAACGACCGAATCGTAGCCCACGAGATGTTTCACCACTGGTTTGGCGACTTCGTCACTTGTGAGAGCTGGGCCAACTTGACCCTCAACGAGGGCTTCGCCAATTACAGCGAGTACCTCTGGACCGAACACAAGTACGGCATCGAAGCGGCCGATCACCTACTGCGCGGCGATCAGGAGGGCTACCTCCAATCGACCGGATACACGGGTATTCACCCTCTGATTCACTTTGCTTACGAAGATAAGGAGGACATGTTTGACGCTCACAGCTACAACAAAGGGGGAATCGTAATGCACATGCTGCGCAATTATCTGGGGGATGAGGCCTTTTACGCGGGATTGAAAAAGTACCTTCTGGATAATGCCTACACCGCCGTCGAATCCCACGAACTGCGAATGGCGTTTGAGGACATCTGTGGAGAAGACCTCAATTGGTTTTTTGACCAATGGTACTTTAGCGCGGGTCATCCGCTGTTGTCGATCAACTACGAATACGATGAGGAAAAACGGGAGGTCGTGGTACGGATTGAGCAGCAGCAGGATCCCGAGACCAATCCGCCAATTTTTGTCCTGCCCATGGGCGTCGACGTATACCTGGGGGAAGGGGGGCCGGCGCATCACGACATTGTAGTCAATGAACGGACCCAGATTTTTCGCTTCCCAGCCGCCCAGCGGCCTCAGCTGGTCAATGTCGATTCCGACAAGATGACCCTTGGTATCAAGCGGGACAACAAATCCGAGAACGAGTGGATTTTTCAGTACAAAAACGGACCGAAGTACCTCGACCGTTGGGAGGCTTTGAATGCGCTGCAGGGTAGCCTCAGCCCCGCCGCCCGGGAAGTTTTTGTGCTGGCCCTACAAGATTCCTTTTGGGCACTGCGGGAATTGGCCCTGGCTGAGCTCGCAGGCAGCGAAGATCCCACCGTGCTGCAAACGATCAGCCAACTTGCCGAAAAAGACGAGCGTTCCGACGTCCGCGCCACCGCCCTGGCCTTTTTGGGAGCGACGGAGCGTGTACAGTACGCCGACCTATTTAAACGGGCCATCAAAAACGATCCCAGCTATCCGGGGATGGCCGCGGCCCTGATCAGTCTGGTCCAGGTAGCTCCGGAGGAGGCCCTAAGCATTGCCAAGGACTTGGAATCGGAAAAAAACCCCGGGGTGGTGGAGGCCTTGGTACAGGTGTACGGTCTGGCGCCGGATATTCGGTATTTGCCTTACTTCCAGCAGCAAAGAAATACCCTCGATGAGTACGGGGCCGTTAGTTATTTCGACGCGTACCTGGGAACCATTCAGGTCGGCACTCCGGAGCAGCAGCAGGAGGGTCTCCAATTTTTGATCAGCCAGGGCAAGGAAAACAGCTCACCGTGGCGGCGACTCGGGGCGGTACGCTCGCTTTACGGGTGGACCCAACTGCTCGATGGGGGAGCCGGCGACACCGATGTGGTTTCGGTGGATCGGGTACGCACGGCCATTCAAGAGATCATTCGGGAGGAAAAAGACCCCCAATTACAAGAGATTTACAAGCAATTACAGTAGCGGAGCCACCGTTTAGATGTTAAAAAGGGGCGAACGGCTTGGCCATTCGCCCCTTTGGTCTTTTTTCTCTTGATTTTAAGACTTTGAATGAATAATTTAGGTAGGCGATGGGGACATAATTCTCGGTCTGACCCCCGATTTGTGGCCGGGCCACGCATCTATTGCGCAACATCAGTCGTATAATTGGTGTTTACCTTTGGCTAGGCGCTCTTTACAACTTTACCACCTCGATCATCAATGGCAATGCTCAACAATAATTACCAGCAACTCCTCCACAAGCTCGATCAGTTCACCCGCAAATACTACCTCAACCAGTTGTTGCGGGGTGCCCTGTACTCGACGGGACTCATCCTACTCCTCTTTTTGGGAATGAACCTGCTGGAGCACTACTTTTTCTTCGGTACCGGCGGGCGGAAACTCCTGTTTTTCTCCTTCCTGGGTGCCAGTGGTATTGCCCTGACCTTTTGGGTATTGATGCCATTGCTGCACTATTTCCGCCTGGGAAAACTGATTTCCCACGAACAAGCTGCCGAAATCATCGGTGATCACTTTGGGGGGGTCAAGGACAAGCTACTCAACGTTTTGCAATTAAAGCGGCAGGCCGAGCAATCCCCTCAGACCGACTTGCTCCTCGCCGGTATCAACCAGAAGACCGAAGACATCAAATTGGTCCCCTTTCGAAATGCCATCAATCTCAACCAAAATCGCAAGTATCTGCGCTACGCCCTGCCGCCGCTGCTGCTGCTGTTGGTCATCCTCTTCGCCGCTCCCACGATAATTACGGAAAGTACCAACCGCCTCATCAACAACGGCAGAGAGTTCGAACGCGCGGCTCCCTTTAGCTTCCAACTGAACGAAGAACAGTTGGAAGTGGTACAGTTTGAAGATTACCTGCTTGAGGTCACCGTGAGCCCCAAAGAAAACGGTGGCATGTTGCCCGACGAAGTGTACATCGACATCGATAATTATCAATACCGCTTGCAAAAGGAAGCGCCCGATAAATTCAGCTACCGCTTTAGCAACGTACAGAAAACAACCGATTTCAACATTTTCGCCAGCAGCCTGCGCGATCGCGTGAGCTCGCCGGAGTTTACGCTGGACGTACTCAAAAAGCCCAATATCCTGGGCTTCGAAACCCAACTGCGGTACCCCCGCTACACCCAGCGGAAAAACGAGACCCTACAAAATATCGGTGACCTGGTAGTCCCTCAGGGTACTCAGATCAGTTGGCTGTTCAACTCCCTCAACACGGACGACTTGGACCTGCGCTTTTCGCTCGCCGAAGACGTCAGTGCGGCCAACCGCTCGGACGAAACCTCCTTTAGTTACAAGAAAAAAGCCCTCCGCGACGAGACCTACCGCATCTACGTATCCAACAAAAATTTGCCCAAGGCCGATTCCGTTAGCTACTCCATCACGGTGGTTCCCGACCTCAATCCCAACATCAATGTGGATAAGTTTGTGGACAGTACCGATTCCAAGCTGCTTTTCTTTATTGGCGAGGCTTCCGACGACTACGGCTTACTGAGTCTCTCCTTCAACTACCGCATCCAACGAAACGGCGTACCGGGCGAGTTGCAAACGGTAAAGATGAAAAAACCGGAGGCCCGCCAGATTTCCTACAATTACACTTGGGACCTGCGCGAGATCGAGCTCCAACCGGGAGATGAAATCGTGTACTACTTTGAAGTATACGATAACGATGGAGTGAACGGAAGCAAAGCAGCCCGGACCAATTTGATGAATTTCCAAATGCCGACGGTCGAGGAGCTGCAGGAAAAAGAAGAACAAAACAACGATGACATCAAGGAAGACCTCAAAGAATCGCTCAAGGAATCGCGGAAGCTACAACGGGAAATGAAGGAGCTGCGCGAGAAGCTCTTGCAGGAACGCGAGGTCAACTGGCAGACGAAGGAAGAGCTGGAAAAGATGATGGAGCGGCAGAAAGAATTGGAAAAAGCCATCGAAGAGGCGAAAAAGAAATTTGAGGAAAACCTCAAAAACCAGGAAGAACTGAGCGAACAACCCCAGGAAGAAATCCTCGAAAAACAGGAAAAAATCCAGGAGATGTTCGAAGACCTGATGAGCGATGAGATGAAGAAACTGATGGATCAGATCCAAGAGTTGATGCAGGAATTGGAGAAGGACAATGCGCTGGAGATGATGGAACAAATGGAGATGAACGACGAAGAATTGGAACTGGAGCTCGATCGGATGCTGGAACTGTTTAAGCAATTGGAGATGGAGAGCGAGATTCAAAAGCAGGTGGATCGCCTGGAAGAACTGGCCGAAGAGCAGGAAGCATTGAGCGAGGATACCAAGACGGGGGAGGAGTCGCAGGAGGAATTGGAGAAACGCCAGGAGGAAATCAACGAGGCGTTTGAAGAAATCCAGGAGAAGCAGGAAGAGTTGGAAAAGAAAAACCAGGAGCTGGAGCGGCCCAAAGATATGGGAGATCAGGACGAGAAGATGGAAGACATCGAACAGAATCTGCAACAGAGCCAGGAGCAACTGAACCAACAGGAAAATAAAAAGGCCTCCAAGTCGCAAAAGAAGGCTTCGGAGAAAATGAAAGAAATGGCCCAGTCGATGCAGTCGCAGATGCAATCGGGGCAGATGGAGCAGATGGAGGAAGACATGGCCTCTTTGCGCCAATTGCTCGAAAATTTGGTGACCATCTCCTTCGATCAGGAAGGTTTGATGGACGAACTGGCCCGATCGAGCATCAACACGCCCCGCTACGTAGAGCTGGTCCAGCAGCAATTCAAGATTAAGGACGACTTCCAAATCGTAGAGGATAGCCTACAAGCTCTCGCCAAACGGGTATTCCAGATCGAGTCTTTCGTGACCGAAAAGGTGGGAGAAATCGAGGAGAATCTGGGAGAAAGCCTGGAGCAATTGGAAGAGCGCAAAAAACCACAAGCCGCTGATAATCAACAGCGTACGATGAAAAATGTCAACGATCTAGCCCTGATGCTCAACGAAGTGATGGAGCAAATGCAGCAGCAGATGTCAAGCATGATGTCGGGCAATCAGATGTGTAACAAACCCGGTGGCCAAGGGAGCAAGCCCGGCAAAGTGCCGATGGATAAGATTACGAAGTCGCAGGGCGAGCTCAACCAACAGATGGAGCAGATGAAGAAGGCCATGGAAAAGGGGAAGCAGGGAAGCAGTAAGGAATTTGCCAAAATGGCGGCCAAGCAGGCGGCCATGCGCAAGGCGCTCCGCGAGATGCAGAAAGAAAAGCAGCAGCAAGGCCAGGGGGGGGAAGGCGGCCAACAGTTACAGGAAATCATTGATCAAATGAATAAAGTGGAAACCGATCTGGTCAACAAGCGTTTAACCAATGAAATGCTCAAGCGCCAGCAGGAAATCCTCACCCGTTTGCTGGAAGCTGAGAAGGCCGATCGCCAGCGGGAGTACGACAACAAACGCAAAGCAGAGCGGGCCAGCCAGCAGGAACGCAAGATGCCGCCTTCCTTGGAGGAATACATCAAAAAACGCGAAGCAGAAATCGAGCTGTACAAAACCGTCTCGCCAGCATTGAAGCCTTACTACAAGTTTTTGGTGGAGGAATACTTCAAATCCTTAAAGAAAAATTAATTTTCAAGGTGTTTGAACCAAAAAAACGGTTTCGTCGTAAGATTCAACAGTAACAATTTATTCATTGTCACTGCATAATGAGCAAACAACTGCAAATGCTAAAGTTAAACTCCGACCCTAGCAACGTCGCTCGCGTAGAAACCTTTGTGGAAAAAGTCGTTGCCAAGTATTGCATCAGCCCCGATATGTACGGCAATATTCTAATCAGCCTCACCGAAGCGGTTACCAATGCCATCACCCACGGTAATCACAGCGATTCCAATAAAACGGTTTCCGTACGGTTAAAAGACATGGGGGGAAAATTGGCCTTCCGAATTTCCGACGAGGGAGAAGGCTTTGATTACGATAACATTCCCGATCCGACGGCTCCCGAAAATCTCCTCAAAATTGGCGGACGCGGCGTCTTTCTCATGCGCCAGCTCTCCGATGATGTTCTCTTCCACGACAATGGCAGTACGGTCGAAATCCAATTTAAATTGTAAATTGTGCCCATCGAAGCCGAGTCGAATCATATCCATTTTCATTTCGAAGCCGTTGACCCTCCCTTTACCAACACCGATAAGTTGGCCGAATGGATCCGCGAGTGTATCCACCACGAAGGGGGAATCCTGCACTACATCAACTACATCTTCTGTTCTGATGAATACCTCCACCAAATTAACCTCGATTTTCTCCAACACGATACCCTAACCGACATCATCACCTTTCCCTATTCCGATGAGGCCATCGAAAGCGACATCTACATCAGCATCGAGCGCGTGGTAGAGAACGCGCAGACTTTTGGCGTCAGTACCCAAAATGAATTGCGGCGGGTCATGATCCACGGCGTACTGCACCTGCTGGGCTACGACGACAAAAGTCCTGAAGAACAGCGCAGTATGCGGGCCAAAGAAGAAGAATGTCTCCAACGACTGGGAGAATAGGACGCTACGAATCAAAGAAGGGCTTTACAGAGATGACACATATCCTTATCTTTGTCCGCTTAAGGAGGAAAGGTCAATAAGATTCCTTTTGCCACAACCTCCGCACCAATTGTACGTACACCTAGTGGTACCGTATTGATAGGTCCTAAACCCTCAAATCGATGAAAGTATTAAAGTTTGGCGGATCATCAGTCGCCCAGCCCGAACGAATTGAACGCATTGTAAAGATCCTTAAAGACTACTACACCCAGGGAGAAGAATTTACCGTAGTCTTCTCCGCCTTTGGCGGAGTCACCGACTCCCTGATCGCCATGAGCCAGGCCGCCGAGAAGGGGCAGGAAGAAGAATACCTCCAGTTGGTTGAATTTTTTAGCCAACGCCACACCAGTGCCGTCAAAACCCTCCTCAACGAGTCGACCCAGCAAAAGGTCTTACCCGAATTACTCGACAACCATCAGACCCTCAAAAATCTGCTCAAAGGTATTTATCTGGTCCGGGAAGCCTCGGCTCGTACGATGGATTACGTGCTGAGTTTTGGAGAACGCAACTCAGCCTACATCATTGCCCACGCCCTCCAACAGGAAGGCATCAATGCCCATTACCTCGATGCACGCAAGGTGATCAAAACCGATAAAAACTTTGGCTCCGCCAAGGTCGACTTTCAACGGTCTTACGAAAACATCAGCGATTACTACGGCAACAATCCCGGTATACAGATCGTCACTGGTTTTATCAGTTCGGCTCGGGGAGGACTCACCACTACCCTCGGCCGGGGAGGCTCCGACTATACCGCCGCCCTACTCGCCGCCGGACTGGATGCCACCTTGATCGAGATATGGACCGATGTCGATGGCGTACTGACGGCCGACCCCCGCAAGGTCAAAAAGGCTTTTACCATTCCAACCCTGTCCTTCGCCGAGGCCATGGAAATGTCGCACTTCGGTGCTAAAGTCATCTATCCCCCTACCTTGCTCCCCGCTCTGGAAAAGAACATTGCGCTGGTAATTAAAAATACTTTTAACCCCAGCCACCCCGGCACTTTTATCTCCAGCAAGGCCAGTACCAGCCAACTACTCATCAAGGGCATTTCCTCCATCGGAGAAATCGCACTGCTTACCCTTCAAGGTAGCGGTATGTTTGGCGTACCGGGCATTTCGGGAAAACTGTTTGGTGCCCTCGCCCACGGAAACATCAACGTGGTACTTATCACCCAGGGTTCTTCGGAGCACTCGATTAGTTTTGCGATCAAACCCAAAGATGCAAAGCGAGCCAAAAGATTAATCGATAAGGCCTTTGAATACGAAATTCAGTCCGGGATCATCGAACCCATCATGGTGGAGGCGGACCTGTCGGTGGTGGCCATCATTGGAGAGAACATGCGCTACCAGCCGGGCATTGCCGGGCGTTTGTTTCAAGCCCTGGGGAAAAATGGAATCAACTGTGTCGCCATCGCCCAGGGATCATCAGAGCTCAACGTATCCGTCGTCATCAACAAGACGGACGAGACCAAAGCCTTGGTGGCGCTTCACGAAGCTTTCTTCTTATCAGATACGCGGGTTCTCCACATCTTTATGGTGGGGGTGGGCCTGATCGGTAGTACCCTCCTGGAGCAAATTCAAAAGCAAGCGAAGTATTTGCTCGAAAAACAATCCATCGAAATCAAGGTTGCGGGACTGTCGAACAGCCGACGGATGCTCTTGGACGAAAAAGGGATTGACCTTGATCGGTGGAAGGAAAGTCTGGCGGAATCCGAAGATTGCGAAAAAGCACATCTCCCCAGCTTTGTACAAAAGATGCAGGAAATGAATCTGTCCAATACCATTTTTGTGGATAATACGGCCAGCGAAGAAGTGTCCACTTTTTACGAAAGTATTCTCGAATCAAGCATCTCAATCTCGACGCCCAATAAGATTGCCACTTCTTCCTCTTACTTACAATACGAACGACTGAAGACCATTGCCAAAAAACGAGGCGTCCGCTTTCTGTACGAGACCAACGTCGGGGCGGGCCTACCGGTCATCACAACCCTCAACGACCTGATCAACAGCGGCGATCGGATCCTCAAAATTGAGGGGGTGCTGTCGGGCTCGCTGTCTTTTATCTTCAACTCTTTTCAGGAGGGTACTCGGTTTAGCGCTATCGTTCGAGAAGCTAAGGAAAGGGGCTATACCGAACCCGATCCCCGTACGGACCTCAATGGCATTGATGTCCGTCGGAAATTGATCATCCTGGCCCGGGAAACGTGGCTCAAGATTGATGCGGGTGACGTCGTCATTGAAAATGTTTTACCAACGGCCTGTCAGGAGGCCGCCGATGTTCCCGCCTTCTTCGAGGCTATTCAGGCGGCGGATGAGCTTTTTGAGCAACGGCGGGCGGAGGCAGCTGCTCAAGGAGGTGTACTGCGTATGATCGCCAAGCTGGAAAATGGCTCGGCCAAGATCAAACTCCAGGCCGTCGACCGCAAACATCCTTTTTATACCCTCAGCGGTAGCGATAACATGATTGTCTTTACCACGGAGCGCTACAAGGAGCGACCGCTGGTGATTCGCGGACCCGGAGCGGGGGCGGAAGTAACGGCTGCTGGGCTTTTTGCCGAGATTATTACCATTGGAAACTTTCTAAACTAGGGGGTGTCTGAAAAATGTTTTTGCTCGCAGCTTCAGCAGATTTTGGTTCTGCTCGACGCTCCTTTTTTCTGGCGTAGCCGTAGCTACGGCTGGAAAAAAAGCGGAAGATCAGGTTCTAAAGATGCCAAAGATGCGCCGAAGGATAATTTTCAGACACCCCCTAATACAAATAACACGTTTTCAGTAAAATACAAATAACAGGAGTAAATATTTTTAGTTTACTGCTGCATGGCAAGTAAAATAATTATGAAATCAGGTTTAAAAGTATTTGCACCAGCTTCGGTGGCCAATGTGGCCTGTGGTTTTGATACGCTGGGTTTTGCATTGGAAAAACCAGGAGATGAGATCATCGTCCGCTTTTGCGATACACCGGGCTTGCGAATCACCAAGATTACGGGGGCCAAGCGCAAGCTACCCTTTGAGTTGGAAAAAAATACGGCGGGCTTTGCGGCCTTGAAGTTGTTGGAGCATCTGGGGGAGGAGAAAAGGGGGATCGAGATGGAGATCCACAAAAAGATGCCCTTTGGTAGTGGTTTGGGATCGAGTGCGGCCAGTGCTGCCGCCGCAGCCATGGCGATCAACGAGCTGCTACGCCGACCACTGACCAAACGAGAGCTGCTACCTTTTGCGGTACTGGGCGAGCAGATCGCCGATGGGTCCTACCACGCCGACAATGTCGCCCCTTCCCTACTCGGCGGAATGATCTTTATTCGTGACAATCCAAGTTTGGATGTACACCGCTTGCCCTTCATTCGAGGCTTGCACGCGGCGGTATTGTATTCGCACATCGAGATTTTGACCCGCGAGGCACGCGAAGTATTAAGCGATACGGTAAGCTTCAAAAAGAGCCTCCAACAAAATGGAAATTTGGGTGGCTTAATCATCGGATTTTACAATGGTGACCTGGATTTGATCAGTCGTTCATTGCACGATCACATTATCGAAGCGCAACGGGCCCCTTTGATTCCCTATTTTTACGAAGTTAAGGAAGCGGCGACGCAGGCGGGAGCTTTGGGGGCCAGTATCTCCGGTGCGGGGCCTTCCATCTTTGCCCTCTGCGCCAACAGCCTAGTGGCCGAGGCAGCGGGAGTGGCTATGCAGGCGGTCATGACTAGCCACGGAATTAAATCTGATTTGTTTGTCTCCCCCATCAATCAGGAAGGTGCCGTTTTGCGCTAAATTCCTCAATCTTTTCCAATGAAACTTTACAGCACTAAAAATAAATCAAATCTGGTGGAGCTGCGGGAGGCGGTTTTCAAGGGTTTGCCGGAAGATAATGGGTTGTATATGCCCACTCAATTCCCCCAATTGGATCCAGCGTGGATCGCCCAAATTGAAACCCATTCCTTCGAAGAAATTGCGTACGAGGTTTGCCGACGCCTTTTTCAGGGCTACCTACCCGAGTCGGACCTAAGAGTACTAATCGAACGGGCGATTAATTTTCCCGCTCCGGTGGTTGCGCTCGACGAGGAGGTACACATCCTCGAACTTTTTCATGGTCCATCCCTAGCTTTCAAGGATTTTGGCGCGCGCTTTATGGCGCAGCTCATGAGCTATTTCAACCAGGAGGAATCCGATGAATTGGTCATACTGGTTGCGACATCAGGAGATACGGGGGGAGCCGTTGCGGCTGGTTTTTTAAATACTCCTGGTATTCAAGTTGTCATCCTCTACCCTAGTGGAAAAGTGAGCCCGCTGCAGGAAAAACAGTTGACCGCACTGGGTGGAAATATTACGGCTTTGGAGATTGATGGTACTTTTGATGACTGCCAAGCCCTGGTAAAAAGTGCCTTTCTCGATTCCGAGCTACGCCAACAGATTCGTCTAAGTTCTGCCAATTCCATCAATATTGCCCGTTTGGTCCCCCAATCTTTTTATTACTTTGAAGCTTACAAGCAGGTCGTAAAAAAAGATATGCCCGTAGTATTTATCGTTCCGAGCGGTAATTTTGGTAACCTCACTGCGGGGCTCTTTGCCCAACGGCTGGGACTTCCCATCCACCACTTTATTGCCGCCACGAATATCAACGATGTCGTTCCCAGTTATTTAGAAACGGGTGTTTTCACCCCTCGTCCTTCCGTCGCCACCATTTCCAATGCCATGGACGTCGGTAATCCCTCTAATTTTGTTCGCATGCTGGACCTCTATGGTTCCACGTGGAACAATTTGAAAACCAATATCTCCGGCTATCGCTATACCGACGACCAAACCCGATCGGGTATCAAAACGGTATTTGATCGTTACCAGTACACCATTGATCCCCACGGGGCACTTGGTTTTTTAGCTTATGAAGCATACCGCCAAGAAAACCCTGGCACCATTGGGATCATTTTAGAAACGGCCCACCCCGCGAAGTTTTCCGAAGAAGTAAGTAAAGTCACCCAAAAAGAAGTAGACATCCCCGAACGGTTGGCCAAACTCGCGAACGCTCCCAAGGTCGCTACCCCCATGGGAATTGAATTTTCCCCCTTCCGAAATTGGTTACTCGAAAAATATACTTAGACTGCTCCTGGGGGGCTTGCTTGCTCTCCAGCTATTAAATGTTCCACGTGAAACATTTAGAAGGAGTTAGATTATAAGTAGCTAATGTTCCACGTGGAACATTAGGCCTGTGCAGGATCAATCACATACTCCCCCTTTTCACAAGTTCAATTTACTACCCCAAGGGCACTCCCCCGTGCCTTTCTAAATCCCACCGAATAAGGGCTTCCCACCTAATTTCCAATCCAATTTGGGTTCAACCAAAATCCACGAAAATGGTTACTCTAGTAGTCTTTCGGTCAATTGGCCCAACACTATTTTATTATCTTTACGCGCTTTAATCTTCTGAATTCTATTGTCTCACATCAAAAAAGGAAAATGACGAATCAATTCAAGTCCGCCACGGCCAACTGGTGGATTTTTTGCTCACTCTTATTGCTACTTCCTGGCACTAGCTGGACGCAAGAGAATACCAATCAAAACAAATTTCGCCAGCTGGGGCAAGAACTTCCTACCCCCAATGCCTTCCGCAACGCTGCCGGTGCACCCGGTAATGCCTATTGGCAACAGCAAGCTGATTATAAAATTGATATTGTCCTCGATGACAAGACGCAGATTATTAGCGGGGAAGAGACCATTACCTATCATAATAATTCACCCGATCCGCTGGGCTACCTCTGGCTACAGCTGGACCAAAATCGCCGAGCGAAAGAATCGGATACTTACAAGATCAATACCCAAGAAATTAATGAGGACATCAGTTTTTGGACCCTCAAAGGCTTGGAAAATAATTTTGACGGCGGCTTTAAAATCAGTGGTGTCACGGAAACTTCGGGAAAACAACTCCCCTTTACCATCAATAAAACCATGATGCGGGTAGATTTACCTACCGATCTGGTTTCGGGTCAGTCCTTTTCCTTTAAGGTTTCCTGGGAATACAACATCCAGGACCGGATGAAGTACGGTGGCCGGTCGGGCTACGAGTACTTTGCCGAGGATGATAACTACCTCTATACCATTGCTCAGTTCTTCCCCCGAATGTGTGTATACAACGATGTGGAGGGCTGGCAAAATAAACAGTTTCTTGGTCGTGGTGAATTTACCCTACCCTTTGGCGATTATGAGGTCAATATCACCGTGCCCGATGACCACCTGGTGGCCGCTACCGGGACCCTACAGAATCCCCGGGATGTACTGAACAACAAACAGATCAAACGTTTTGAGGCCGCTCAGAAAGCTACGGAGCCCGTTATCATTGCCACCCAAGAGGAGGCCATTGCCCGGGAACAGGAAAAATCCAACCGCCAACAAACCTGGACCTTTAAAGCCGACAATGTCCGAGATTTTGCCTTCGCCAGCTCCCGCAAATTTATCTGGGATGCCATGGGCGTACCCCAATCGGATGGACGGATCGTGATGGCCATGTCGATGTATCCCAAGGAAGGTAACCCCCTGTGGGAACGCTACTCTACCAAGGCCGTCGCCCACACCCTCAAATGGTACTCGCACTACACTTTCGATTACCCCTACCCGGTAGCCTGGTCCATCCACGCCGATCGGATTGGAATGGAGTATCCCATGATTTGCTTTAATTTTGGTCGCCCAGAAAAAGATGGTACCTATTCCGCTCGAACGAAGTACGGGATGATCGGCGTCATCATTCACGAAGTGGGACACAACTACTTCCCCATGATCGTCAACTCGGACGAGCGCCAGTGGACCTGGATGGACGAAGGCCTCAATACTTTCTTGCAATACCTCACCGAGCAACAGTGGGAAAGGGATTACCCCTCCCGTCGTGGCCCTGCCAATAAGATCGTCGACTACATGGGTGGCGATAAGGATTTTATCGTTCCCATCATGACCAATTCGGAGTCGATCTATCAATTTGGCAACAATGCCTACGGCAAACCCGCTGCGGGACTCAACATTCTACGCGAAACCATCATGGGTCGTGAACTCTTCGATTACGCTTTTAAAGAATACAGCCAACGCTGGATGTTCAAGCATCCCTCCCCCGCCGACTTCTTCCGCACCATGGAAGATGCCTCGGCAGTTGATCTGGATTGGTTTTGGCGAGGCTGGTTCTACACGACGGACCACGTCGACATCGCCCTGGAAGAAGTCAATTGGTACCGGGTTGATACGCAGGACCCAGCGGTAGAGTTTACCGCCAAAAAAGCCGAAGAAGCGAAAGCACCCAAAAATATCAGCGCCATCCGCAATCAAGAAAGCATCACCCAAACTCAGGATGAGATCGATACCTCCCTTCGTGATTTTTATACGGAGTACGATCCGTTCAAAGCCACGGTTCTCGATGAGGAGGATTACAACAAGTACATTGGTGCGCTCAGTGAAGAAGAACGCGAAATCGTACTGGCGGGTAGCAATTTCTACGAAATCAGCTTTAAAAACATCGGTGGCATGGTGATGCCCATCATTATCCAATTTACCTATGCCGACGACAGCAAAGAACTCGTTTACATCCCCGCGGAAATCTGGCGTAAAGATCACGAACGGGTGACCAAGATTTTTGCTCGTCAAAAAGAGGTGACTTCCATCACGCTGGATCCCTTCCTCGAAACGGCGGATGTAGATGTGAGCAACAACCACTATCCCCAACAGCAAACGCTCAACCGCTTCCAGCTTTACAAGCAACGCAGCTACTATGGCAATGGGGAAAACCCCATGCAACGCGACCAACGTGCCAAAGAAAAAAGCCAGAAATCGGGTACCAACTGATGCTACGAAAAAAGCCCCTCCGCTGAGCGCGGAGGGGCTTTTTTTTAACCCTTAATGCCGCCAAGGAATTCTTGAAGGACGTGGTTAAATTTTTCCTGATGTTCCATCATTGGAGCGTGACCGCTTTCGGGGATGACGACCAAGCGGGAATGCTCGATCAGTTCGTTAAACTTCTCCCCCACAAAAAGCGGCGTCACCGAATCTTCTTTTCCCCATACCAGCAAGGTCGGTACCTTGAGTAAGTGCAACTTGTCACTCAGATTGTGTCGAATTGCAGACTTGGCGGTAGCAATGATACGTATCGCTTTATTACGATCATTAACGATGTTATAAACGTCATCCACCAACTCCTTGGTAGCTACCTTAGGATCGTAAAAAACATCCTCCGTCTTCTTTTTGATGAAGTCGTAATCGCCACGCTTCGGAAAGGTCGAACCCAAAGAATTTTCAAACAAGCCCGAACTCCCGGTGAGGGTGACCGAACGGATGAACTCAGGATTGGCCAGGGCAAACAAAATGGAAATGTGCCCACCCAGTGAATTCCCCAGCACGTGAACTTTGTCGTAACCCTTGAAGCGTACGAAATCGCCGACGTGATCGACCAAGCCGGAGACCGATACTTTGCGAATGGGAAGATCAAAAATGGGTAGCATGGGAACCACCACATTGTAGCGTGGTGAAAAGTCGGTAATGATTCCTTCGAAATTACTTAGGGCACCAAAGAGTCCGTGTAGCAGTAGCAGCACCTCTCCTTCTCCACCAGTTTCAACGTATCTATAGGAATCATCTTCCTTGATCGGGTAATCCATTTTGTCTTGGAATGTTATCAGAAATTGCTGCAAAAATAACCTTAATAATTGGTTAGTCCAACTAATCCATATCCTACCCCTCTTTTTATTTCGGATTTCGCCCAACGCGGTGTTAGATACGGTAGTTTTCCACAGTCAAATTCATTTTCCACAATTCACCACTTTTTCCACAATTTAATGACCACGGACCCCCAGCGATCGGGAAACGAATACCTGCTGAGAGTGGAAACAAATGATAGGATGGCGCAACCTCATGCGTAGAGAGACTGTGGATAACTTCGAAGGATTAAAAAATATTGAAATAAACAAAGAGAACCTGGTACCTAATTAGATGGTTTATAATATACATAAAAAAATGATAATCAAAACTTTACAAGGAAAAAAGTAGAAATATTTACGCTCAATGGAGTCGGTCCCACTTTATCCACATTACCAACAGGTCATGTTAATTACGCACGGGTCGCAACTGGAAGTTGACAAATAAGAGGGCCGCTAGTAGCAATAGAGCCACCCCTTGGTGAAGGGTGCCGTAAGTCACGGGAATACTACCAAAACTGTTGATAACTGTCAAAACACCTAGGGTAAATTGAGTTACCAACAGGATTATCAACAGGTTTAGACCGCGGTTGAGTAGTGGGGAAATATCCCGTCGTTTGGCCCGCACCACCAGCCAAATGACCAGGCCGGTAAGCAGATAGGCCAAGGCCCGGTGCACCACCTGGACCACCGCCTTAACGAATACCGCCCGTTCGTAGTTGACCACGCCCGCTAAGTCCGCCTGATCGGTTTGCCCCAAGGCGTACCACAAGCGCTCTCCCTCCACAAAAGCCGGCCAGTAAGGATGCAGCAAGCCGGCACGCATTCCCGCCATTAAGCCTCCAAAGAGGATCTGAACGACCAAAAGTACGGTAAGCCCCCAAGCAAAGCGGCGCAGGTATTGGTGGCGTCCATCGCGCCCGCGAGGCGTCGCACCCGCTTTCAGACAGGTCCAGAATAAGTAGGCAAAAAGCGTAGTGGCAATTCCCAGGTGGGTAATGAGTTTGTAGGCACTGACCCAGGTTCGCTGGTCATTGTTGAGCCCACTCTTCACCATGACCCAACCCGCCGTGGCCGCCACCATCGCCAGGAGTATGACGACGCCAAGCCGGCGAAGTAACCAGCTGGGCATCCATTTTTTCCACAAGAAGAAGAGGAAGGGGAAAACGAAAACAAAACCCATCAGGCGGGCCCAGAGTCGGTGGAAGTACTCCCAGAAATAAATCACCTTAAACTCGGAAAGCGTCATGTCCGCGTGCAAGCTTTCGTATTGCTTTTTGGCGGCGATCTTGTACTGCTCAAAAGCATCCAACCACTCAGCGTGATTGAGCGGGGGAAGAGTGCCCTGAATGACCGCCCACTCGGTGATCGACAGTCCCGAATCTGTCAAGCGGGTAACCCCACCGATGACGACCTGAAAAAAGACCATCACCAAACCAATGTACAACCAGATTCGCACCGGTCGCGCCACTCCCTGAATGTTGCGGGGCGCAACCGCCAGACTTAGCTCAATTAAAACGTCGTTTTCCATACTGCCATTTATTTGCTACAATTTGCCTTACAAAATTAGTCTCCCCCCATTCGCTCCGTTCTCCACTTTTCCACTAATGTCTATTAATAACTATTTTAAATTAAATTCTTAAAGCCCCTCATCATTAGGGCTGTTAGTTTGTAGATAAAATTTATCGCCATTCTTTGTCCAAATCAATCCTAAGATTTGACCGATGTTTACCAACAGGCTTACCAACAATCCAGTAAATTCATTTTCAATTACTTAGCGATTTATTCACAAACGGTGGAGAACTTGTCCACGGAATAAAAACTTGCTCGTCATCCCGCCACTTTTTCCTTTTGCCTGTCGATAAGTGAGGGGGAAATCCACATTTTTGGCTTTAAAGCAAGATTACTCATATGAGTGATATTTTACTTCTTAGTGGCTGTGGAAAAACCCACCCCTTTTTCACGTCTTATTCCACATTTGATGTGGAAAACTCCAAAACTTAAACGCTTCATTATGAGTTCTTTACGAATAGGTCAAATTTCGAGCTGTGGAAAGTTAATTTATTCCTTATCTTATTGAATCACACCATTGTAAAATCAAGCCCTTTCTTATGTGTGGACGCTTTTCTTTGGCGACTTCTCGCCGAGATATCAAGGAACAGCTCGGAGTCGATCATCCCAATCCGCTGGAATTGCGCTTTAACATTGCCCCTACCCAAGCTGCCTACGTAATTACCAACGAGGCACCTCGCCAATTGCAACAGCTCAACTGGGGTTTGGTTCCGCACTGGTCGAAGGAGGGAAAAAACGCGGGAAAGCTCATCAATGCACGTAGCGAAACGATCGCTACCAAGGCCTCTTTTCGGCAGCCCATCCGCCAACGTCGCTGTCTGGTGCTGGCCGATAGCTTCTACGAATGGCGAGGCAGTGCCGGTCAAAAGATTCCCCACCGCATCCTCCGCAAAGACCGCGGGCTCTTCACCTTTGCTGGCATTTGGGACCGCTGGACCGATGGCCAGCACCGGATGGATACTTTTTCCATCATCACCACCGAGGCCAACGAAGAGGTCCGACCCCTGCACCACCGCATGCCGGTCATGCTACTGGAGCCGGCAGCACGCCGTCGTTGGCTTACTGACCTGCCACTGGAGGCACATCTGGCCCAACTCCATCCCCCATCCCCCGGCCACCTCGAATACTACCGCGTCTCTACCCAGCTCAATTCGGTGGCCAATGACTCGGCCACCCTCCACCAAAAAGTAGTCGAACCGCCCACCCTTTTCTAAGCGCCTGCGTATCTTCGCCTCTCAATTAAGTAACAATCCAATGCGCGTATTGATCCAACGAGTAAGTCAAGCCTCCGTCACCATTGAAGGGGTCGTCAAGTCGGAAATCGAAACGGGAATGCTCCTGCTACTCGGTATCGAAGCCGCCGACGATACCAACGACATCGAATGGCTGTGCAACAAAATCAGTAAGCTCCGTATTTTTGCGGATGAGGCGGGGGTAATGAACCGCTCGATAATGGAGGTTGGCGGAGCACTGCTGGTCATCAGTCAGTTTACCTTACACGCCAGTACCAAAAAGGGCAATCGCCCATCTTACATCCGCGCCGCCAAACCGGATATTGCCATTCCGCTCTACGAAGCTTTTGTCCAACAATTGCGGAAAACGACGGGTTTAAAGGTGGGCACTGGTGAATTTGGTGCCGATATGAAAGTACGTTTGCTCAACGACGGTCCGGTGACGATCTGGATCGACTCCAAACAAAAAGAATAAAAGAATAAAAGAATAAAAGAATGACCTTACAAGAAGCCCAAAGCATGGTAGACCAATGGATCAATACGATTGGTATCCGTTATTACAACGAGCTCACCAATACGGCCATTCTCACCGAAGAAGTCGGGGAAGTTGCTCGTTTAATGGCACGACTCTACGGCGAACAGTCGTTTAAAACGGAAGCCCAGGCCGCTAGTGCCCCGCAGGATTTGGCCGATGAGATGGCCGACGTCCTCTTTGTTCTCCTCTGCTTGGCCAACCAAACGGGAGTGGACCTGACCGAGGCCCTGCGCAAAAACCTGGATAAAAAGTCGATTCGCGATGCCTCCCGACACGCGAACAATGAAAAGCTAAAAAAGTAAAGATGAAAAAACAATTGCTCTGCTCGATTCTCCTGCTGGCTAGTGCGCTGCTGATGGCCCAAAAAAGTGAACGCCAGGTACTGGCTCTGGATGCTCCCGGCGATCAGTTGGACGTTTGGCACTCCATCCCGCTGCGTGCCGATCCCTTTCTGGCCTTTTCGGTTACCTGGGAGTCGCTGGTGAAGCAATCGCTTTTCTATCGTTTTGCCAACGATGATCGTACCCAAAATTGGCAAAGCCTTCCCCGCGACGCACACGGCGAAAATCTGGTAAGCGAACTGCAATTCGTGGCGGCGGATTGGACGCGGGTCCAGATTCGCAGCAGTGCGCCCGAGGAGTTGCGAACGCTAAAGTTACATTTCTACAGCCCCGGCCGGAGCGAGCTCAGTGCTCAGGCGGTCCACCCCTCGGCCACGCTGTCTGCCTGCCGCTGTATGACGCCCGACTTTCGCCAACGCGAGGATTGGTGCCCTACCGGCAATTGTACCCCCCACCCCAATCCGCAAGCGACCTCGGTGACCCACCTGATCGTACACCACGCTGCCAGTACCAACGCCAGCTCTGATTGGGCGGGCGTCGTTCGCAGCATCTGGGACTTTCACGTCAATACCAACGGTTGGGATGACATTGGTTACAACTGGCTCATCGACCCCAACGGGGTGGTGTACGAGGGGCGGGGTAACGACATCCAGGGGGCTCACTTCTGCGGTCGGAATTCGGGAACGGCGGGATTCTGTATGCTGGGCAATTTCAATACCACCGAAGCGCAGCCCGCCGCCGTCGAAAGCCTGGTCGAAATGCTGGCCTGGAAAAACTGCGATCGCGACCTCGATCCGTTGGCCACGACTTTTCACAACTCCTCCGCTCGGAACCTGCCCGTGATCGCCGGCCACCGCGACGGCTGTAGTACCGAATGTCCCGGCAATCTATTCTACCCCACCTTTTCCGTCCTCCGCGGAGCCGTCAAGGCTTACCTCGATGGAGCCTGTCAAACCACCGCACTTTCCGGGGCCGAGCCCGAGCTCACCGCGATCCGTCTGGCCCCTAACCCCAGCCCCCGCAACCAACACCATATCCAGTTGGCCTTCTCCGGGGCGTACCGGGGGCCCTTTCGCATTCACCTTTATCAGGCCACTACGGCTCGAGTTCTCCGGAGCTGGCGGTTGAACAAAAACGGTTCCCACTGGTCTGGCCCCATCGAACTGGAAGGGCTGGCGAGTGGGCTTTACCTCCTCCAGATTCAGACCCCTACCGGTAGCCAAACGCTAAAACTGCTGCGCGAATAATGCAGGCGGTCATTTCTGCTGGGTCTTGTTGGAGAATCCCTACCTTTGCGCCATGAAAAGACTCCTTCTTCGCAAGGGCAAGGCAGCCTCCGTACACCGCCGGCACCCCTGGGTGTTCTCCGGAGCCCTCCAGCGTCATTCTCCCCTCCCCGAAGATGGCGAAGCCGTCGAAATCGGTGACCACCAGGGCCAGTACCTGGCTACCGGCCATTACCAATCCGGCCGCAGTATCGTGGTGCGTCTTTGCGCTTTTAGTCCCACCGACTTGGGCCCCGACTTTTGGTCCGCCCGCCTCCAACAAGCGCGACAGTACCGCCAAGTAGCGGGTTTGCCCGATGCAAACTGCAATTGCTATCGGTTGGTACACGGCGAAGGAGATGGACTGCCCGGTTTGATTATTGATATCTACGGAACTACCGCAGTGATCCAGTGCCACTCAATTGGAATGCACCGGCAACTCGCCGATATTGTATCTGCCCTGCAAAGGGTATTGGGTACGGAGCTCAAAGCAGCTTACGATAAAAGTGCCGAAACCCTTCCTCCTCGCTACGCTGCGGGCGTAGAGAATGCCTACTGCTTTGGCCAAGCCGCCCCGGGAGAAGTACGGGAGTATGGCCACCGTTTTTGGGTAGATTGGGAGACGGGACAGAAAACGGGTTTTATCTTGGACCAACGCGAGAATCGCCGTATGCTACAGCGTTACGTTCGGGGTAAAAAAGTACTCAACGCTTTTTGCTACTCCGGAGGCTTCTCCATTTACGCCCTCGCTGCGGGGGCCGATTTGGTCCACTCAGTCGACGTCTCTAAAAAAGCCATCGAGTGGACCGAGCGCAACGTCGCCTTGCTTGACGACCACTCCGGGGTACACGAATCCTACGTGGAGGACGTCCTCCAATTCCTCCGTCGCGACGGAGCAGTCTACGAGGTCATGGTGGTGGATCCACCGGCCTTTGCCAAAAACATTTCCAAAAGACACAATGCCGTACAGGGCTACAAACGCCTCAACGCCCAGGCCCTGCGTCGGCTTGGCAAGGGGGGGATCCTCTTTACGTTCTCCTGCTCGCAGGTCGTCGACGATCGCCTGTTTTACAACACCATCGTAGCTGCTGCGATTGAGGCGGGGCGGAAAATTCGCGTCATGCACCGGTTGTCCCAACCGGCCGATCATCCAGTGAGTTTGTTTCATCCGGAGGGTTCCTACCTCAAGGGCTTGGTATTGTGGGTAGAATGATCTGCGTCTTCGATATCACCATCGCCATCTGACTTAGCCACTTCCCGGTGGCGGGTTTGGGAGTCCTGGGTATGTAAACGAATCAGACGGATGGCGTAGTAGAGGCTCAGCGTCAAGGTGACCGCGGTAAGGACCATCAAATTTTCATTGTACTCTTGTAGGATAAAAAAATCGTATAGGCCGTGGATGAGAACGACCTGGAAAAATCCCCAGGCGATCAGTGACCACCGCCGGCTGGGGTGGAACTTGGCGAGCCCCACGTAATAGCCCATGATGACGGCCAGAGCGCCGTGGGCCGGTACGGCGGTAAAGGCGCGTACCAAGGTCGTTTGCCAACCGAAGCGGTAAGCGTAAAACAAGTTTTCTACGATGGCAAAGCCCATGGCCACCATCACCGCAAAGACGATTCCGTCGAGGGGCTCGTTGAAATACCTACGGGGGTAAGCAAACAACAACAGGGGCAAGCTTTTAAAAAACTCCTCCCCCAAGGCCACCAGGATAAAAGTGGAAAACAAGAGGGCGCCAAAAGTCAGTTGGCCCTGTACGGTGGGCAGTTGATTTTCCAATTGTTCTACTTTCATGGCCGGAATGGTGACCAACATGCCAAAGAAAAAGCAAAGCAACAAGCTCAGGTGGCTCTCCCGATCGTAGCGATCGAGTCGATAGATATAAGCGATAATGATCAGGGCGGGTAAGATGGCGAGGGTAAAGACGAGGACATTCATCGGAGGTCAGGACTGCGCCGTACAGAATTGGTAAAACTGTTGGATAGCTGCTGCTCCCTTTTTTGGAGCTTCCAACAAGCCCATGTGACCGACTTTGGGAAAGACGTGGATCTGAGCAATGTCCGGCAAGTGGGTTTGCGCCAACTGCTGGTGGAAGGGGATCAGTTCGTCCTGATCTCCGAGGATGAACAAGACGGGTACCTCACTGTGGCGCAGTACGTCGGTCCGGTCGGGACGCTTGGCCATGGCCTCCAGGCCTCCTTGGATGCCTTCGGTTGGAAACTGGCTGGCCCAGTGGGTGAGGCGATCGCTGATGTAGCGCTGGCTGGTGAGAAAGGAGGGGGGAAAAAGTTTGGGAAAAAGTTGCTTGACGTAGGGAATCGATCCGTTGCGTTGGATAAACTCGCGGCTTTTGGCGCGGTTGATACGCGTCACTTCCGTATCGGCGAAGGGGTGGGAATGAAACAGTCCCCAGCCCGCGAGGTACTCCGGATACCGCTCGGCAAAGGCTAGGGTGGTGTAGCCTCCCATACTGTGGCCCACCATCACACAGCGGTCGATACGCAGCTCATCCAAAACTGCTTTTACCCCCGCCGCAAAATCATCAATACTTCCCCGTTCCAGCGGTGCGGACTGACCAAATCCCGGCAGGTCGATGCGGAGTATCCGCCCCAGGTCGAGCTGCTCCACCAGTTCGTCCCACACGCGGTGGTCTTCACAAAATCCGTGCAACAGTAAGAGCGGAAAGCCCTTGCCCTCCACCTGGTAAAAAACCTTGCGTTGTTGGTATTCGATTGCTGGCATAGTCAGAGGTACATCATTTTTTCAAAACTGGTATCGTAGCGTCCGGCTAAGTTAACCCAATCGTAACGGCTGACAAAATTTTGCAGCGCAGCACTGGCTTTTTCCCACGCTGGTATCCGGGGCCAATCCCGCAGCAGCACGGTCAATCGCTGTTTCAAGTCTGCTTCGTCCGCGTACAAATGCGTCGCCCGCCACTGGGTAGGCAGGTGCTCCGGGTAGGCCAATCGATCGGGTAAGAGGGGATAGTTTTTGGTATAAATGGCCTCCACGACGCTGCCGCCAAAAAAATCCTGGATGGCAGTGACGGGCAGGATATCCGAGCGCCAGAGCCACTGGCGGTAGCTCGCCCGATCCGCTACAAAGCCAAAGTGTAGGATGCGGTCCGCCAGTTCCCTTCGGGCCCGTTCGAAAATGGCGGGCTGCTGGCGATAGGCATTGCCCAGCACTACCAATTGAAAATCCAGCCCTTCGGCAGCCAACTGGAACAGGCAATTGAAAAAGGGCTCCGGTTGTTTGTCGTATTCCCAGCGGTGGTTCCACAGGATGATGGGGGGAGTCCCGGGGCTCTGGTTGACGCCCGGGTCGTGGGCCCGCAAATCCATACCGAGGTAAAGCACTTGACTTTTCTGTCGGATACCCTCGACCAGCTCCAGTTCCCGGTGGTCGGGAAACTGCCGTAGGAAATCGGGTAGGGCTCCGATAAAGGAATCGAGGTGGTACTGCGAATTAAAAAAGAGGGCATCGGCGGCTAAGGCGCTGGTGTAGTTGAGAAAGCCGTACTGGTTGTCGCGTCGGAGCGGCACATCGGGGTCACTTGGGGACCAGGGGTAAGTGATTTGATTTTCGTGAAAATAGAGGGCCGTGGGAATGCCGGTCGACCGCTGGCGGGTGAGGCTCAGGAAGGTGGTCAGGTCGAGCATGTCACTGGCCAGGATGAGGTCGGGCGGTTCGGGCAGTTGCATAAATTTTTGCGCGAGCGATACCGCCCCTCCGTACATGCGCCATTTCCAGTGCCGCCCCGGAAGGTGTAGGTAGCTCAGCTGGTGGCGACTCGCTTGGCACCAACCCTCCGCCCAGCTTTGGTGGCTGCCTTCCCAAAAGGGTTCGACTAAGAGTATTTTCATTCCCGAAAATAAATTTTCTATCTTTATAATCCACCAGTTGTCCTTCAAAAACCATTAAGCGGTATTCATGACACCCAAGCAATCGGCTGCGCCCCCCTTGTCCCCCAATCAGAGAGCCTGGCGCCGCTTCCGCCGCAACCGCCCCGCCGTATTCGGACTGGTCGTCATCATTTTTGCCTTGCTGATTGCTATTCTGGGGTATTGGCTCGCCATCGATGATACGCCCCACGCCAACGATCAACTGGTGGAGGTACAGTTGAAAAATCCCGGTTTTCGCGTCGACCTGCTTGCCGTACGTCGCAATGCGGTGGTGGAGCAGCGCAGTGCTTGGTCGCGGATGTGGTACGGACAACCCAATCCGCGTCGTTTGATTCCCATCACGGATTACCGTTTTCACGCCGACTCGATCACGGTGAGCCTGTACGAAGGAGAGGAGGTCCTGCGGGGAGGGGCGCTGAAAGAATCCTTTGCCCTGGTCGATGTGATTTTCCCCCTTCCGGTGGAGCCGCAGCGGAGCCACGTTGCCGGGCTAGTTCGCTTTCGGGATCGGGCCGGACAGCTGCGGCAGTACCGTACCGAAGAATTACAACAAATAATAAAAAAAGATCATCTGTTTACGCGGAGCTATCCATTGGGAAGCGATATATTTGGACGTTGTCTGTACAGTCGACTGATCTTGGGTGTCCGAATTTCCCTACTCGTTGGTTTGATCGCCGTTTTTATTTCGCTCAGTATTGGCATTGTGGTGGGGGCGCTGGCGGGTTACCTAGGCGGCTGGGTAGACGATGTTCTGATGTTGTTTATCAATACCATCTGGTCGATTCCGACCTTGCTTCTGGTCTTTGCCATTGTACTGGCTTTGGGGCGGGCGATTGAAAATATTTTTATTGCCGTGGGTTTGACCATGTGGGTAGAGGTGGCGCGGAGCGTTCGGGGGCAGGTGATGGTGGTCAAGCGGATGGCTTTTGTGGAGGCGGCGCAGAGTATGGGTTTGGGTTCCGGTCGGATTCTGCTGCGACACATTTTGCCCAATGTATTGGGGCCAGTGATGGTGGTGGCGGCGGCCAAGTTTGCTACGGCTATCTTGGTAGAAGCGGGCCTGAGCTATTTGGGTTTTGGAATTGAACCGCCCCAGCCCTCATGGGGAACCATGCTCAACGAAAACTACGGCTACGCCATCAGTGGCAAACCGCTGGTGGCACTCGTACCGGCCTTGGCAATTTTATTGCTGGTGCTGGCATTTAATCTAGTGGGAAACGGTTTTCGGGATGCTTTGGACGTAAAGGCCTAGGATGTCCCGGGGTGGATTAAACAAAACCTGACATGTCAAAATTTTCAAAT
>CALCCH010000137.1 GCA_937899855.1 uncultured Saprospirales bacterium
ATGCTACGCATGGATAACAACCGGGAAAATCACGAGGTGGACGAAGACCTCGACTCGCACGGCGATTTGGGCTTGACCAATCGAATCACCCAGGCCAACCGCATCATCAATCAGGACGGAACATTCAACGTCATTCGCGATGGGCACCGCTTCTGGACTCCCTATCAGTATTTGGTGGAGGTTTCCTGGCCCCTTTTTCTGCTGTTGGTACTCCTTTCCTACATTGGCGTCAACATCCTCTTTGGCATTGCCTACTGTCTGGTGGGCGTGGAAACCCTCTCGGGGATTGACGGGGGGACCAGTTTTTGGGATCAACTCGCCCATACGACCTTCTTTAGCGTACAAACCTTTACCACCGTCGGCTACGGTGCCATCAGTCCGACTGGGATTTTGGCCAACATCATCGCCTCCCTCAACGCGCTGATTGGCCTGATTGGCCTGGCTCTGGTGACGGGTTTGATTTTTGCGCGCTTTGCCAAACCCAAAGCGCACATCCTCATCAGCGACTGTGCGCTGATCGCTCCTTACGAGGGAGGCACGAGTTTTCAGTTCCGAATCGCCAATAAACGCAACAGCAAAATCATCGACTTGGAGGCCATCGCCATCTACAGCTGGATCGACTCGACCCAGTTGGAGGCCCGGCGGCAGTACCGGACCTTGGCGTTGGAACGACACCGCGTAGCTCTTTTTCCCCTCAACTGGACGATCGTTCATCCCATTGTGGAGGGCAGTCCCCTTTGGGGAATGGGGGTGGAGGATATGGAGCGGAATCGGGTCGAATTTGTGGTGCAGATCAAGGGCTTTGACGAGACTTACGGGCAATTTGTCCACCTCAACAGTTCCTACCTGGCGGATGAGATTCATTGGAACGTTCACTTCCGACGGATGTACGAATTTGATTCCGACCGGGGAACGGTGCTCCACCTGGATCTGATCAATGATATCGTGGGGGAGTTGGGGGAGCTGGGGGACGAAGATTTGGAAAAAAATTAAATACCCATTAAACCTCGGGGTTTCCGTTGGGTCCAAGGGTAAAATCCAGACGGCTTGGCGATAGTTGCAATAATGATGTCGGACGAACAAATACTGTCTCTGATACAAGATCACCAACAGCGGGAGCGTGGCTTTCGCCTGTTGATGGAGCAGTACCAAGAACGGCTGTACTGGCACGTTCGTCGCATGGTGGTGGAGCACGAGGACGCCAACGATGTGATCCAGAACACCTTCATTAAGGTATACCGAAGCATCGACCGGTTTAAGGGGCAATCGGCCCTGTACACCTGGCTCTACCGCATCGCCACCAACGAAGCGATCACCTATTTGAACAACCGCAAGAAAAAAAGTACGGCGGCCCTGGACGATGCCGACAACAACCTGGAGAACCAACTCGCCGCGGACGACTATTTTGATGGTGATCGGGCCCAGGTATTATTGCAAAAGGCCCTGGTCAAACTGCCCGAAAAGCAGCGTCTGGTGTTTCAATTGCGCTATTACGAGGAGCTGTCCTATCAGGAAATGTCGGAAGTACTCGACACTTCGGTGGGGGCGCTAAAATCTTCTTATCACCACGCCGTTAAAAAAATTGAAGCCTACTTTCGCGCGGTGGGCAGTAATCGGTAAACTTGGAAGACCATGAATCGGAAAGAAGAAATTCGCAAGGAATTGGAGGAGCTTTCCCCCTTGCTGTCCAAGCTAGACAAGGATAACCCTTTTGAGGTGCCCTACGGGTACTTTGACAAGATGCAACGCGAGGTACTACAGCAGGTAAAGGAGCCACAAGTATCGCCAGCGCGCCCCGGCATTTGGGCCTGGCTTTTTGGCAATCAGCGCTCGGGGCGCTTGGGGCTCGGAGTCATTAGCCTGTTGGTGGTGGCCACGGCTGGCTTTTTCTACTGGTCGGCACCCAATGTGGCGAACCCCTTGGCCGGCTCGGAAGCGGGGGGGGAGGCATCCTGGGAGCAAGCGGCGGCGGCTTACCTGACCGCCAATATTGACGAACTGGACGATGACCTCCTGGCTGACCTGGTGGTGGACCGGGGGACGGCTGAGGATGGGACGCCCCAGGAGGGAGCATTGGACGAGCAGTTGATGGAAGAAATCCTGAATGAATTAGATGATCTCGAAATAGAAGACCTGTTGTGAGACGGGTGCTACCTAAAATTTAAACTACATGAAAAAAGTATTTTTGATCGGATGGATGCTGCTGATGGCGGGTTCGGTCGGCTGGGCGCAGGACGGTGACCTGGAAAACAATCCGCGTATCCAAGAGATGCGGGAGGAGTTTTTCAACCGCGAGTTGCAACTGAGCCCCCAGGAGGCGAAGGCTTTCTGGCCACTGTACAACGATTTTCGCAGCAAGGAGCGTGAGCTCAAGGCGAAGTTGCGCGACGGACGGCGGCTCGAACTCATGACCGATGCGGAGGCCGAGCGTTACCTGGAGGAATACCTCGACGTAGAGGAACAGCAACTGGCCCTCAAACGCGAGTATTTTGGTAAATTTAAGCAGGTCATCAACATCCGTAAAATTGCGATGCTCAACCGAACCGAGCGCCAGTTTAAGAAGTCCCTACTCAATAAGCTGCAGGAACGCCGGGGACGGCGGGGTGGATTTAACTGAGGACTTAGATAAACGCCGTTGATCGCTTACCTTTGCGACGACAAAGCCGCCGTTTGCTTTGAGCAGACGGCGGCTTCGTTGTTTCACCGCCAATTGTTTTGCCCTATGCCCTCTTCCACCTGGCTGGCCCACCTCGCCCTCTTCGCCGTCGCCCTGATTTACGGCGCCAATTACACCATTGCCAAGGAGGTCTTACAGAGTCCCAGCATTACGGCCGATGGCTTTATCTGGTTCCGCGTGCTCACCGGGACCCTCGTTTTCGGACTTCTCTACTACGCCTCCGGGCGGGAGCCCATCCGGCGGCAGGATTGGAAGTGGCTGGCCCTGTGTGGGCTCTTCGGGGTAGCCATCAACCAGGTCTTCTTCTTTCGCGGGCTCCACCTCACCGGCCCCATCCACGCCTCCCTCATCATGACCACCACCCCCATTTTGGTACTCCTGATTTCGTCGGTCGCCTCGCGCGAGAAAATCACCCTGCGCAAAATCGTAGGCATCCTCATCGGCGCCACCGGCGCCATGTTGCTCATCACCAACGGGGAGCAGGTCAACTTTGGAAGCGACCAGGCCCTCGGCGACTTGATGATTCTGGTCAACGCAACGTCTTTCGGTATCTTTCTCGTCTTAGTAAAGTCACTGATGGAGCGCTACCAAGCCTTTACCGTACTGGCCTGGTTATTTTTCTTTGGTTGGCTTTTCGTCAGTGTGGTGGGCTTGGACGATGCCCTGCGCACCGATTGGCAGGGCTTTACGCCGGGAATGTGGTGGGGATTTGCTTACGTCATGATCGCGACGACCTGCTTGACCTACCTCTTCAACATCTACGGTTTGCGCCGGCTGCCGGCCTCCGTGGTCAGCAGCTACATTTATCTGCAACCTTTATTGGCCTCGGGGATTGCCCTCTTGCTGGATAAGGATGAAGGAACGGTCCTAAAACTGGTGGCAGCGGTAGCGATCTTTGTGGGAGTGTTTTTGGTCAGCGACTTGGATCGGTCTAAAAAGGGTTCTAGCAATGTCACAAATTAAGAGTTTTTTTAATTTGGGACTTCCATCCTGGAAAGCATAAAATTCGGTTTTGCATTTCTTTTTTTGCTTGGTAAAATAGTCCATACATTAGCGGGTGTCAGCGAGTTGTTTAAAGCGACAAATAAAAACAATTTTAAATGTTTTTAATCTCTAAATTATTAATTTTTAGGATGTTACATACTTTATGATTCTCGCTAATACCACTTTGGGTCCTTGTTTTTTCTACTCAAAATCCTTGGTTTGAATCCTTGGTGTTGCTGTTTTTTTCCCTATATTTACCTGAAACACTATACAAACTCGACCATGAATCAACATAATTTTAGGAACGAACAAAAAACAATTGCGCTGATTTCTGAGTACGAGGCTATGTCACAACAAGGAACGGTAGGTTTTTATGAGGAAACGGTATTTTTTGAGATCATTAAGCACTATGAATCCACCGAAAATTTTGACCGAGCACTCGAAGTCACGAATCACGCGATTCGACAGCACCGTTTTTGCCCCGATTTTTACTTGAAAAAAGCCCAGATCTTGCTGGCTCAGAGCCGCTCCGGCGACGCCCTCCTCTGCCTCGACCTGGCCGAGGTGTACGCTCCCGCTGAATTGGAAGTCCAGCTGCTCCGCGTCGAAGCCCTATCGGCCGAAGGTCGCTCCGCCGCCGCTTTTATCATCCTGGATGTCCTCAAGCAGCAATCCAACGAGGAGGACCTGACCTACATCTACTTCTGCGAAGCTTTGGTGTACGAAGACCTGGAAGATTTTGACCGGATGTTCTACGCCCTCCGCAGATCCGCGCTGGCCAATCCAAAAAATCGGCAGGCCGTCGAACGCATTTGGCTGAGTGTGGAGATGAGTCAGAAATACGAGGAAAGCGTCCAGCTCCACGAGCAGTTGATCGACAGCGATCCCTATTCCTACATCGCCTGGTACAACCTGGGGCACGCCTACTTTTGCCTCCAGCGCTACCGCGAAGCCGCCGATGCCTTTGAGTACGCCTACATCATCAACGACACCTTTGAATTCGCCTACCGCGATTGTGGGGAGGCCTGTATCAAAGCGGGTGACTTCAAACGCGCCCTCAAATGTTATACCGAGGCCCTCGAACACATCAAAGTCGATACCGATCTGCTTACCCGGATGGGCTACTGCCAGGAGCAGGAACAAGAGTTCCTGTTGGCCAAAAGCTACTACCTGGAAGCGCTCGACTTGGATCACTACAACGACCTGGCCTACTTTCGGCTCGGGGAATGCTACTTTCGCGAGGGCAACTGGATGACCGCCATCGGCTACTACCGCAAAGCCATTACGATCGACAAGCGGAAGGAAGAATACCTCGCCGCCCTGGCGACGGCTTACCACCAGACCGATCAAAACGATTTGGCCCTCCTGTTTTTCCGCAAATCCGTCGACACGGCGCCCGAGGTCGCCCAGTATTGGGTGCTTTACGCCACCTTCTTGCTCGATATGGGTAAAAACCAGGAGGCGCTTGAGGTACTGGAAGAGGCCCTCCAGCACGCGGGTGGGCCCGAGTTGCTGTACGGTAAAATTGCCTGTATGATCTTACTGGAGCGCAAGGGGGAAGCCTTTTACCTCCTGCACAAAGCCCTCCACGTCAACTTCGATCGTTACGAGTCGATGTTCGAACTCGTCCCCAGCCTCGAAGGCGATCCCGAGATCATGACGATGATCGCAGCTTACCAAACTTCCTGACCCCTCCCCATACCCGGACCCCGCCAGCTGATTAAGGTCGGCTGGCGGGGTTTTTAGCCGCTCCCGCTCCTTCCGGCATATTTTTTGTTCCTCTCCACGTGCTTCCCTTTCAACACCCAATCCCTCCCGTATTCGTTTATCACCGATAATGGAAAAGCATGAGAAATAGGAACCTATGGCTGTGGCCCCTGCTGGCCCTACTGACGCTGACCGCTTGCGAAAACTTGGGGGAAGATGATACCCTGGTCCGTATCCACAAGGAGGAATTCGACCTCAACGATCAGCACGTGATCGGATCGGCCATCGTTACCTACATGAACGAAAACCCACTGCTCTTTCCCGTCCTCGATCGCACCGAATACTTGGAAGTTTACAATTACGTCGACGTCCTGCTCGAAACCCTGATTACCACTACGGAAATCAGCACCCGGGAGGATTTCAACTGGGAGATTGTCCTCTTACAGGACGACAACATTCGCTCGGCCTTCGCCGCTCCGGGGGGTAAGGTGTTTATCTACACGGGGCTACTCAAGTTTATCGAGGCGGAAAACGAATTGATGACCGTCATCGCCCACGAGGTGAGCTATTCCGAATCGGGGCGGGTGATGAATTACTTGGCCAATAAGTATTCTCGGGACTTATTCTTTCTGGGTGATATTTTGTTGGGCTACGACGTAGGGGATGCCATGGCTGAGCTGTGTAGCTATCTCAAAGATTTGATCTATACGACCGATGAGGTGGTAGGGGCCGACGAATTTGCCATCAATTTGATCTGTCCTTTCCAGTACAATGCCCTGGGGATGAAGAGCATTCTGGACTTGGCGGAGCAGAGTACCTCAGAGGTATTTTGGCTCAACGTCCGGCCCAGCGCGGAGGATCGGATCGAGAAAATCATTGAAAATGCCAATCCCTGCGGGGATGAGGAAGATCCCACCTTTGGCGAACGCTACGCCGCTTACAAGCTCCTGCTGCCCTAGGCAACTCACACTTCCAGGCCCTGACTTTCGGCCGCGAAAATGGCGGCACCGATGATGCCCGCATTGTTGCGCATCTGGGCCGGAATCACCTCCGTTTTTAAAGTCAAGACTTCCCGATAGCTGTCTATCTTCTTGCTACCTCGACCACCGAGAATAAAAAGGCTGGGGGAAAAGAGGCGTTCCAAGTGCTGTAGGTACTTGTTGAAGCGGGTGCCCCACTCTTCCCAACTCAGGTCTTCCCGCTTCCGGGCGGAATCAGCCGCGTAGCGCTCGGCAATCTGCTTGCTGTTTTTTAGAAACAAATGTCCCAGCTCGGTATTGGGCACCATCCGTCCGTTGATAAACAGAGCTGACCCCAGTCCCGAACCAATGGTGATGAGGATAACGGTACCGTTTTTTCCCCGTCCGACGCCGTAGCGCATCTCCGCCAGCCCGGCCAGGTCCGCATCGTTGCTGATGTAGACCTCACAACCCGTCGCTTTGCCGAGCAACTGAGCGGCGTTGGTGCCGATCCACTGCGGGTCAATGTTGGCGGCGGTCAGCGCCACCCCCTCCCGAATGACGGCCGGGAAGCCACAGCCGATGGGCCCTTTCCACTTAAATTGCTCGACGACCTCCTTAAAGGCGACCGCCACCAGTGCGGGCTTCGCCGGAGAGGGCGTGGCAACCCGGAAACGCTCCGAACGCAATTCGCCGGTTTCCAGATCAATGATGGCCCCCTTGATGCCGGAGCCGCCTACGTCGATTCCTAGTAATTCTTGCTGTTTCATATCCTTGTTTTCCGTTTTGTTAGAGGGGCATCACTGGATGACCCGAATTTTCATTTTGACGGGTTCTACGGGGCGACTCTGGCCACGGGGTGGGTCCCCGTTGGTCTCCGTCGCCGCAATTTTATCAATCACCTCCAGGCCATCCACCACCATTCCAAAGACGGTGTATTCGTTATCGAGAAAGGGCGTGCCCCCGAGTTGGAGGTAAGCTTGCCGTTCTTCGGGCGTGTAGCGGCGGTCCTTTTGGGCTTCGAGGACGTTGAGCTGATCCTCGGTTACCCCCCGTCCCTGGACGATGTAGAATTGCGAGCCACTCGGCATCTTTTCCGGGTTGCCGGGCCCACCGCGACGGGCGGCCGCCAGGGCTCCCTTGACGTGGATCAGCGAGTCGACAAATTCGGCGGGGATTTGGTAGCCGGGTCCACCCGAGCCCAGGGCCTTGCGCTTGCTGGCGTTGCGGGAATCGGGGTCGCCCCCCTGGATCATAAAGCCGTTGATCACGCGGTGAAAGAGTAGGTCGTCGTAGAACCCATCTTCGACGAGTTTGATAAAATTATCGCGGTGCTGGGGCGTGGCGTCGGAGAGCAAAATGGTCATGCTGCCAAAATCCGTTTCCAGGATGACGTAGCAGCGTTCGGGCGTACCGATTTTGAGGGCTTGCTCTTTGATGCTCTCTTTCTTGCCGTCGCTGGCGCGGAGGGTGATGGTGTAATTGCCCGAAGCCCGGTAGCGGTGTTGGGGAGAAGCTTCCGTCGATTTTTGACCGTCGCCAAAGTCCCATTCGTAGATCGTGGCTTTTTGCGAAGTATTTTCAAAGCTGACCGTTGCCGGTGCCGTGTCGGACTTGGCGGTGTAGTTGAAATCGGCCAGTGGTTTGGCACAGGAGCCTAAGAGCACCAGCCCCAGGGCCAGGGCGGTGAGTTGGAGTGTATTCTTCATTAATGGGATTTAATTTAGGAGTCGAATCTTCATTTTTACGTCTTCGACCGGGCGGTCGCCGGGGGCGGTGGGCACCGCGGCGATCTTATCGATCACTTCGAGCCCTTCCACCACTTCACCAAAGACGCTGTACTCGTTGTCGAGCGAGGGGAAGCCCCCGAGGTCTTTGTAGAGCTGACGTTGGGCATCGTTGTATTTTACCTTTTTGGTGCGTTCAAAATTGTCCAGTTGCTGGTCGCTCTGGACCGTTCCCTGGACGATAAAGAACTGCGAACCGGAAGACTCTTTGTTGGGGTTGACCGCATCGCCCAGGCGGGCAGCGGAGAGGGTCCCCTTGAAATGGGGCGAGCCGATTTCTGCGGGAACGGTATAGCCGGGTCCCCCCTGTCCCAGGGCCTGGTTGGCGGGGGCGTTCCGCGAGGTGGGGTCGCCTCCCTGGATCATAAAATTCTGGATCACGCGGTGAAAAAGGAGATCGTCGTAAAAACCTTCCTGGACGAGTTTGACAAAATTATCGCGGTGCTGGGGGGTGGTATTGTACAGCATCACTTTCATATTGCCCATATCGGTTTCGATCATGGCGTAGGTGTGCGGGTCGCTATTGCAAGCGGAGCTGCCGAGTAAAAGCCCGATCAGCAGGTACAGTAGTATGCTCCCCGGGGGAGTAGCCGATTTTATCATATCATTAAGTTGTTTTATTCCTCTTCCCAGCCTCCATTTTCGGCTTCGAGGGATTTAAAATATTCGATGGCCTTGATCTTGAGCAGGCGTTCCTGCTCTTTAACGCCCGTCACCCGTAAGGGTTTCAACACTTCGTAATGGGGCCAGCCATCTTCATCGCGCCCCAAGAAACGGTAATAGCCATCGCTGCTCAGGAGGCGACAGACCGCCACGTGCATCAAATCCTGCTTCTCCTCCTTGCTAAACTGCTGTTGCAAACGCCCCAGCTCCTGGATGCCAATCATCAACAGGATGCCATTGAGATCGGGCAGGGTACTGCGCCGCGTAGTTTGCTTGATGAGGTGACGTACGCGCAGCCATTCAAAATCAAATTCCCACTCCTCCATAAGGCCTTGGTTTGAGCATAAAATTAAGAAATAATTTTATTCTTCCTGGATGATTGCGGGTACGCGACTCGCCGTCAGCGCGGGCGGAAGCGAAGCCAGTAAGCCGATGATGATGACCGTAACACTGACCACCACCAAATCGGGCCAGCGCATGCTGATTGGGTAGGTATCGACGATAAAACCAGCCGGAATCGTGATGATGCCCACCGTCTTCTGGGCCACGTACAGGGCCAGGGCCACACTGATCCCGATGGCCAGGCCCAGCAGACAGAGCAGTAGGCCCTCGTTGAGGAAGATATTGCGGACGGTGACTTCCGTAGCGCCCATCGACTTGAGGATGGCGATGTCTTTTTTCTTGTCCAGGACGATCATCCACAGCGAACCGATGAGGTTGAAGGCGACTAGGATGAGGGCGAGGCTAAACAGGGCGTAGTACATCCACTTTTCCAAATTCATAAGTTTGAGGAAGGCCTCGTCCTGCTCGTAGCGTCCCTTGACCGCAAAATCCGGTCCCATCACTTCTCGGATTTGGTCGATCATCAGGGCGATGTCGGCCCGGGGATCGAGTATGAATTCCAGGGCGCTAACCTGCCCCCGGGCGTTCATCAGTTCCCGGACGAAGGCCAGGTTGCTCAGGACGTACTGGCTGTCAAAATCCTGCTGGACGACGAAGGTACCCGCCGGTGAGAAGAACTTGCGCCGGAAGGGTTTGCTCGAAAACCCGGTACTTTTGCGCTTGGCCATGTAGACGTTGATGGAAGAAAATCCGTCGGCACTGGCCGATAGCTTGTTGCGCATGCCCAGCCCCAGCACCGCCAGGTTGCGTTGGCCATCCCGCAGTTGGTAAGTCCCCTCGCGCACCATGGAGTCGATCCCGGTGACGGGCGCAAAGTATTCATCGACCCCCTTGAGGATCCCAAAATCCTGATTGCCCTCGTGTTCAAAAAAGGCGACTTCTTCGAGGGTTTGCGATACCAAGTCCACCCCCGGAATTTCCCGCAACTGGTAGAGCTTCGCCGAATCCACCGCAAAGGCTTTGCCCGATACGGGCGTCACCTTGACGTCGGGGTTAAAGGCGTTGAACATGCCCATGATCAAATCCTCAAAGCCATTGAAAACCGAAAGGACCAAAACCAAGGCGGCCGTACCCACGGCTACCCCCAGTACGGAGATGCCCGAAATGATGTTGATCGCATTGGTCGATTTTTTGGCAAATAAGTAACGCCGCGCAATTCGCAGGGATAAATTCATACCGTTGGGGCTGCTTTATTGTAGGCTCTCCAAAGCCTCGTAAATCACCGCCTGGATTCGGGGGCGATAGTCCGCTTCGTTGAGCTTGTAATTGCGCATCGAAGGGTAAGTACGGTTTGAGAGAAAGACGTAAATCAAATTGTTTTCGGGGTCGGCCCAGGAACAGGTACCCGTAAAACCCAGGTGCCCAAAACTGCTATCGGAAGCGGCGGCCGTCATGTTCTGACTGCGCTCGGGCTGAAGTTCCTTCATGTCAAAACCAATGCCCCGCCGCGAGCACTCCGGGTGCCGAGTGGTAAAGGTACGCACGGTTTCGGGCCGCAGCAACTGTTGGCCGTTGTAATACCCATTATTGAGCAACAACTGCATCACCGCTGCACATCCTGAGCGTGGGCAAACAAGCCGGCGTGCCCACTGACCCCACCCAGCATCGCTGCCCCCATGTCGTGTACGTAGCCTTGAACGCGCTGCTGGCGAAAGTAGCGGTCCTCCTCCGTAGGCGGCACCCGGGTCAGCGAAGTGTTGCGCCAGGGGTTGTAAGTGGCCGAGTACAAACCCATCGGCTGGTAAAAATGCTCCGCCACAAAGGCATCCAGCGATTGGCCACTGCGAACCTTTACCAGACGGGCGATAAGGTAAAAACCCAGGTCGCTGTACTTGTACTCGCGGTCGGGCCGCAGTGGCGACTCCCGGATTTGCTGCCACATGTCGTCGACGTAGTCGTTGCGCAGAAACAGCTTGTCGGCCACGGGAATGCTAAACTCGTCACTGGCCTCCTGGCGGTAGTACTGCTTGGAGGGATCTTTTTTTCGCGATAGGGTCCGTTCGTAAAATTTGATCCAACCCTGTAAACGCGCCCGATGGGCCATGATGTCCTGTAGCGTCAGCTGGGCCTTGTCGCTACCGGCCAATTCCGGGAGGTAACGGACCAGTGGTTGGTAAATGTTGACCAAGCCCTGCTCCTGCAACTTCATGATGGCCAGCGTAGCGGAGAGGATTTTAGTCAGCGAAGCCAAATCGTAAATGTCGTCGACCTGGGTCGGCCGCTGCTTGCGGTAGCTGTGGTGGCCAAAGGACTTTTGATAAACCACCTGCCCGTCCTTGGCGACTAGCACCACACAGCCCGGGGTTGCGCGTGTATCCACCGCCGCCTGAGCGAGGGTATCAATCTTTTTCAACACCGCCGCATCCATCCCCACCCGCTCGGGCCGGTCGTACCCCAGCCGGAAGATGGGTGCCGTGCTCTCCCCCGCATTGAAGGGACTGCGCGTCGATACCCCCACCGGAAGTCGAGCGTTGAGGCTAAAGCTGCCGTAGAGGGCCTGGGCCGCAGCATCCTGAATCGCCTCGTCGTCGTCGTAAGCGACCAGTACGCAGTCCAGCGCGTCAAAGTATTTCAAACTGTAAGGATTGCCAAAGACGACCAAAACGACTTCGGTCAGCGTATCGAGCTGCTGGAGCAATTGAATTTCCGAAGGCGTGACGCCAAAGTCCTTGCTGGCGTAATTGCTCATGTCGTGCACGCTCACAATCACCCGGTCGTAGGGCTTTAGTTGCCGGAGCAAGCGTTTTTGCTCGCTGGCGGATAGTTGTTTGCCGGCCTGGAAATGGCGTAGGGGCCGGTAGTCATCGAGGCGTTCCTGAAAGGGCGTCTTGCGGCTGCTTCCCAGGCTCAGGCTGGCCAGGCTGGCGGCTTGGTTTTCGCTGGCCATGGTGCCGAGCGGCAGCAAGGATGCCTCGTTGCGTACCAGCGTCAGCGCGTTTTCGATCAGGCGCCGTTTGAGGACCCGGGCGCGGGGGCTGTTGAGCTCCGCACGGATATTTTGGGTCTCGACCCGTTGGGGCGTAATCAGTCCCAAGCGGTATTTGTAACGCAGGATTTTTTTGACACTGTCATCGACCTGCTCCTGGCTCAGCCAGCCTTCTCGGAGGTATCGTTTGATCTCGGCAAAGGCCGCTGGGACATCCTCGGGGAGGAGCAATACGTCGTTGCCCGCTACGAGTGCTTTGGCCTCGACTTCGCCCGGTCGGTAGTGCTTGGTCACCCCCTTCATCCCCAAACCGTCGGTAAAGATCAAGCCATCGAAGCCAATTTCATCCTGGAGGAGTTGTCGGACGGCGGGGGCGGAGAGGGTCGTAGGCAGGTTGGGGAGGGAGTCGATAGTGGGGACGTGGAGGTGGGCAACCATCATGCTCTGGATGCCATGTTCGGCGAGTACTCGAAAGGGGAACAGTTCAATGCTGTCGAGGCGTTTTTGCGAGTGCGAAATGACGGGCAGGTCGTAGTGGGAGTCGACGTCGGTATCGCCGTGGCCGGGAAAGTGTTTGGCGCAGGCCATGACCTGACCATCCTGTAGCCCCTTCATGTACATGTAGCTTTTGGCGGTTACGTTGTAGCGATCTTCACCAAAGGAACGAAAGCCGATGACGGGGTTTTCGGGGTTGTTGTTGACGTCGGCCACGGGGGCAAAATTGACGTGCACGCCCAGGCGACGGAGTTGGCGGGCGACCTCCTGCCCCATGTCGTAGATCAGTCGGTTGTCCTGAATGGCGCCGAGCATCAGTTGGTAGGGAAAACTGATGGCATCGCTCTTGAGCCGCATGCCCAGCCCCCACTCAGCATCCATGGAGATCATCAGGGGTACTTTGGCGAGGGCCTGGTAGCGGTTGGTTAGTTCGGCTTGTTTTTCGGGGCTGCCTTGAAAAAAGCAGAGCCCCCCGACGTGGTAATTCTCCAGGCTGGCCTCGACGCCCGCGATGTGCTCCGCTCCCAGATTGGAATGGGCTCGGATCATAAACAGCTGTCCCAGTCGCTCGTCGGCGTCGAGGTTTTGGAAGGTCGAATCGACCCAGGCGGTTTCCGCCCGGTCGCTTGTGGCTTCGGGGGGGTCGGGAGAGGCCTTGGGCGGCTGCGCTCCCAGGGCCAAGAGGGCGATGAGCAAGAGGGGGAGGAGGCTGTTTTTTACCATAGTTACAAATCGTTCATTAGACATTCGGAGCCTTACTGTCCCCCGAGCCGGCGGGTGTATTCGGCGGCTTTTGCGGGGTTGCCCGCTTCCCGGTGGACGCTGGCCAGGGCCCGGTAGATATTGACCTTGTTTTCTTCTTTCTCCGTCATTGATAAAGCTTTTTCGAGGCTCGCTATTGCCTGGGGAAAGTCTTTTTTAAGACTGTGAGCTACGCCGATGAAGTAGGTCAGTTTGTCTCGGTCGCTGCTGAGGGGCATGGCCTGTTGAAAATAGCCGATGGCCCGATCTTGTTGGCCCAAGCCGCTGTAGTGTTTGCCCGCCTCCTCGTAGGTATAGGCCAGCTTGAGGTCCACTTCCTTTTTGGGGCTACCGAGGGCGTAGAGTTGCTGGAAGTGTGCGATGGCTTCTGCAAAGCGTTTGGCGTCGCGCAGGGCGATGCCCTTGTTGTTGGTGCCGTTGACGTCGTTGGGGTCGAGTTGCAACACCCGATCGTAGTACTCGATGGCTTGAGGGTACTGCTGGAGGTAATTGTAGGTATTGCCCAGTTGGAGAAAAGCGTTTTCGTAGGTGGGATGGATGCGGACGGCCTCGTTGAGATGGACCAGGGCCTCTTCCAGCATGGCCTTCTTTTTGCTGGCATCCTTTTCGCTCTGCGATCGAATGGACAGGACCGCTCCCGCCGAATTGCGCAACTTAGCGCTATTGGGCGAATACTGTACATCGTTGGTGAAGAGGGTAAAATTATCCTTCCAAGCCCGGTTGCGATCCACGGTTTTGAGGGCGAGCAAGCCCGCCGCAATCACTACCGAACCCAGCACCAAGGTTGCGTAAGGGCCACTTTGCCCCACCTTTTCCCCCTGCCAAAAACGGTAGGCCAGTAGCGCTACCACCAGACAAAAGCCCACCGAGGGCATGAAGAGGAAGCGCTCCGACATATTGGTCCCCACCGGAAATACGATATTCGAAACAATTGACAGGGTAAGCAAATAGTACAGGATGCCAAAACTCAGGGGGTCCTTCTTCAGCAAGCCCCGTAGCGCGTAGAGCCCCAGGGCCAGGTACACCACGAGGCTCAACAGGACCTCCCAGTCGCCCCAGCCCATCAGGTCGATTTGGCGGGGATAGTAATCGTGGGTGAGGGTACGGGGGAAGAAGAGCAACTGCAAATATTTGCCGAGGGTAAAAAAAACGATGGCCATTTTTTCGCCAAAGGACAGAAACACCCATTGCCCTCCTTCGAGCTTGAGGAAGGGATTGTTCATCAGTTCCCGCGAGGGGGCACCAAAGTCCCAACCCAGTACGCCGGCCCGTACGAAGAGAAAGGCAATGGCTACGCCCAAGAAGGGAAGGCCGTAGCGCGCGATGGTCGCGGGTTTGGCCGGCGTGAAAAAGTAAAAGACCAAGGGAATGATGGCGACAAAGGTGATGGCGTTTTCCTTGGAAAAGAGCGAAAGGAAAAAGATCCCGGCGGCGGCGATGAGCAGGCTGGCTTTTTCGTCCTGGTAGCTGCGTAGGGCTAGGTATACCGTGGCCAAGCTACCCAGTAAGGTCATGATCTCGTCGAGGCCCTTGATATTGGCCACGGCCTCGGTGTGGATGGGATGTACCATAAAGAGCAGCGTCGCCACGAAGGCGATAAAAAAGGCGCGGTCCTCCGAGCCGGATCGAAACAAACGAAGCAGGAGGAGGAAGAGGACGATCCCCGTCAGGCCGTAAAAGAAGACGTTTCCAAAGTGGTAAATAAAGGTGTTGCCCTCGTAGACGGTATTGCCATCCAGGTCGCGGACGATCTGGCCACGCTCGTCTTTTTTGGGACGTTTGAACAGTTCCCACTGAAGGGCAAACCAAACCAGTGTCAGGGGGCGGTAGCGCCCCCCCGACACCAGTTTGTCTTTGCCTTCGACTTTAAAAAATCCTTTAAACGTATCGTATTTTAAAATGCCCGGAACCCCCGCCAGGCCCTGGGTGGTGTACATGTTATCGTAAATTACCAGGGCATCGTCCTGGGTATAATCGTGGCGGAGGGTATTGCCGTAGAGCAGCAGACTCAGCAAGAGAATGAAGCCGACGTGCAGGGGGACGCGGTAGAAAAAATCGGGAAAGCTACGCGTGGAACGCCTTGAGGTACCTCCCTCGGACTTGCTCGATCTTTTTTGCTGCTTTTTGCGATGCTTTTGGGCCATTTTCCGTCGTACTGGTAAGAAGCCCCAAAATATTGATTTTTTTAGGAAGTATCAGCAACAATACCCACTAAAGTAAGCACCCACCGGAGCGACCAACTGCCCGCTTTGGGCCTGGCCGCTCAGATAAAGGATGGTCTCCGAGCTTTCCTCTCCGTAATTGATCAGGTAGTCGACCTGCCCATCCCCATCCAAATCGCCATACCACAGCAGGGAAAGGGGATAGCCAAAGTAGCGCTCCAAGGGGTTGAGGACCTGGCCACGCCCATCGCGTCCCCGCGCCACCAACTGGGGATATTCCTCCCCCTCGCTCCGCACGATCTCTAGTGCCGCCCGGCGAAAAGCCGCTTCGTCGATCTCCCCACCCCGGTACACCGAAGTGCCGTGGCCCGTATACTCGGAGAAAAACAAACGGCCTTCGGAGAGGGGACGAGGAGAGCCGACGATAAATAGGGACGCGCGATTTTGTTGGGTGGTGATGGTGAGAAAGGGGCCCAGTTCGGTCTCCTCCACAAAGAAGTCTAGCTTTACTTTACGGAGCTGGTGAACCCCCTCCACCTCGTACAAGCCGTACCAGTGCCAGTCGGCCCGGTAGTGCAAGTTGTCATAGCAATTGCCCCCTTCGGTGAGTAGGGCGATTTTTTGATTGTACTCCTGATCGGCGTCAAAGCGGTGGTAGAGGAAGGCACTGAAAACGTAGCCTTCCTGCTCATCGTAGCGGGCCTTTACCCAGTGGCCCGAAAGTAGTGGTTCGTAGTATTCCTCTGATTCGGCGTAGTAGATGCGGTAGTCGCTGGCCAGCGTATCCCGGCCGTAGTGTCGCTCCCCGAGTATTTCGATGCGTTGCCCAAAGGGAATCTTATCGATGACCTTGCCGCGTAGGCTGGGTTTGCTGCGCAGTTTGAGGCCATTGACGGCTACCACGGTGTTTTGATCGGTATCGTAGTGATCGTAGGGGTCGTACTGGGCCAGGAGGACCGTACTACAGCTACTCAGGAGGAGGGCGAGGAAAAATGCGAGGTTTTTCATGATCCAAAAGTTTTGGTGAACAAATCAGGGCGAGCGGATACGATGATTGCCGGTGCCCTTGATGGGTTCAAAGTAGGATCATTGCGGGTGGCAAACCCACTGGTCGAGTATTCGTTGGGAGGGAATGAGTATTCGTGAGGTCAGTGCTGGTGGGGGGGTCAGATCGCAGGCTCGTCGCCGCCGGGGGAGGCTTTGAAGCGGCCCTTGCCAAAACGGGCGCCGTTAAAGATTTCGTACTTGCGCCGTTCCCGCCGCTCATCTTCAGGCAGTAGGCGAAAATCGCTGCATTCCCGGGAGCAGCAGTGCTGGTACTTTTGTGCACAGGCCTCGCACTGAATAAAGAGCAAGTGGCAAGCATCGTTGGCGCAGTTGACGTGGCTGTCGTAGGGCGTCCCACACTGGTGACAACGCGCGATGACGTCGTCGCTGATGCGTTCGCCCATCCGTTCGTCAAAGACAAAATTTTTGCCGATAAACTTATTTTCCAAACCCTCTTGCTGCACCTGCCGGGCGTACTCGATGATGCCCCCATCCAGCTGAAAGACGTTCTTAAAGCCCCGGTGCTTGTAGTAGGCGCTGGCTTTTTCGCAGCGGATTCCGCCGGTACAGTACATCACGATGTTCTTGTCCTTGTCGTCGGCCAGCATTTGCTCTACCAGGGGGAGGGCCTCGCGGAAGGTCTCCACATCGGGACGGATGGCCTCCGAAAAATGGCCCACCTCGCTTTCGTAGTGGTTGCGCATGTCCACCACGATGGTATTGTCGCGATCGGTCAATTCGTTGAATTCCCGAGCGTTGAGGTGCTGCCCCCGCTGGGTCACGTCAAAGGAGGCATCGTCGAGGCCGTCGGCCACGATCTTATCCCGGACTTTGATCTTGAGTTTGAAAAAGGACTTGCCGTCGTCTTCGATGGCCACGTTGAGCCGCAAACCCGCAAATCCCTCGATGGCGCGCAGTCGTTTTTTGAAGGTCTCCAGCTGGGCCGTAGGAACGGAGATTTGTCCATTGACCCCTTCCCGCGCCACGTAGATGCGGCCCAGTACCCCCAGCTCTTCCATCCACTGGTACAGTTCGTCTCGGAATTGCGGTGGCTCGGAAAGCTGCCGGTAGCGGTAAAAGGAAAGGGTGGTGCGAGCTTCCGTGCTCTTCACCATCTGTTGTTGCAGTACCGAACGGTTTACTAGGTTGTACAGCCTTTTCATCTTACAAAGTTACTGCGAAGAAATGGGAAACGCCACCGTTGCCAAAAGGAAAACGGCGACTCCGGGAGTAGAATCGCCGTTTTCCGGGCTGTCTTCGCCGTGGTGGGATTTACTGCTTGAGCAATTTGCCGTAAAAACCCCGCGCACCGCTTTCGACCCGGTAGAAGTAGAGCCCCGGGGCTTGCTCGGCTAGGGGTAGGGTGAGGACCTGCCCCCGGTCCGCTTCCACCCGTTGGGCCCACAATTCGCGTCCCGCCGCATCAAAAACGCGGACCTGTGTTGGGCCCGTCAGTCCCTCCAAAGTGAGGGTCGTAGTTTCGCTAAAGGGATTGGGCGCAACCGCGACGCGGACCAGCTCGGTAGGCTGGGGAGCGGTACTCGTCACCGTCAGGGCTGCTTCGATGGCCGCTACGGCATCGATCCGGCCGTAGCCAAAAGTATTATTGGGGATTTCCGAGCCGGGAATGCCCCCGCACTCCTGCGTCGTGGTACGCGGCACGGCGGAGCTTTTGATGATGTCCTCGATGAGGTCTACCTGTCCGGCCAGATTCGGGTTGGCTGAAATGAGGAGCGCAACCAGTCCGGCGACGTGGGGTCCCGCCATGCTGGTCCCATTGAAGGAGGAGTAATTGCCATTGCGGACGGCCGAGCGTACCGCCACACCCGGTGCGGAGATGTCGGGCTTGGCCCGTCCACTGCCGTCGGCTGTTACGGGTCCGCGGCTGCTAAAGCCCGCAATACCATCACTGGAATTGGTAGCGCCGACCGTAAAGCTGTTTTCCAACATGGCGGCGGGAGTGCTGACGCTCTCACAGCCGGGGCCACTATTGCCCGCCGATACCACCACCACGATGCCCGCGGCCTTGAGGTTGTTGACCGCTTCGTCCATCAAATTCCAATTGCTGGCGTTACAGCCCTCGATTTCGGGGCAGCTCCAGGAGTTGTTGATGACGTGCGGCGCCATTTCGGGGCGCGGGTTTTCGCCCTGGAGGTCGGTGGGGGCTAGGAAGAATTCAAAGCATTCGATGTAGGTGGTGGGGCTGCCGTAGCCGCGTTCCATATTGCGGCAGGCCATCCACTTGGCGTCGGGAGCTACGCCGATTTGGTTGTTGCCATCTTCGCCGATCATGGTGCCCATGGTGTGGGTACCGTGGTTGTTGTCGTCGCAGGGCTCCAGGGAATTGACGCCGCAGGGATTGAGGCTGGGGTCGGGAGCGGGGTCGCCGTGGAGGGGGCTGATGAAGTGAATGGCATCGTGCCAGTGGTAGTCGTGGGTGGCGGTACTGCCGTCCCAGCCGCGGTAGGCGTTGATCAGGGCGGGGTGCCGCCACTCGTAGCCCGTATCTTCTCCCGCCACCGTGACGCCTTCGCCCCGGTAGCCCATGTTCCAGACCTGATCGGCTCCCATCTGCGCAATGCCCCACTCGACATCTTCGGGACTGCGGTAGTCGGCGACGTTTTGCTGCTCGGGCAAATCGAGTTGGACACTCGGGTTGGCGATGAGTTGGCGGACTTCCGAACGTTCGGCCAGGGCCTGGATCAGATCGAGGCCGCCCTTGGTATGGATGGCATTGACGAGGTAAAAGGATTGGTGTTTGACGCTACGCTCCCGCAGCCACAGTCGGGTGGCCGCCTGGCTCTGTTCGGCGCTGGCCCGGAGGCTTTGGTAGACAAAGGCGCCTTTCTCCGTCTTGGTCGATAGGGACCGCGCGGCGGATAGGTCGGGCTTGGCGGCAAACAGAACGACAAAGTCGACTTGGGCCTGGGATTTGGCCTTCACCAGCAGGGTGGCATCTACTTTCTGCTGCCAGGCATCCGAAGGGGGAGTGGTCCAGGCAAAAAATACGGTCGCCAAAGCGAGGAGGGCGAAGGAAGAAAAGGTATATTTCATTTTGGGTGTAATTTTTATCTGCACCCAAAATAGATCAAAAAAGGCGCCGATCCCGTAGCGATATTGCCAGAAAGTGACAGAGGGCATCATTTAAATATTTGCTACCTTACGAAACAACATTTTTGCTCCATGTCCGATCCCATTTTAGCCCAGCTTCAGCGCGATCTCATTCTCCGGCCCCTGGTCCAACACCTGGAGCTGCCTCCCCTCCAAAGCCCGCGCGACGTCTACGTAGCCCTCCTCCGTTCGATCATTTCCCAACAGCTCTCCACCAAAGCGGCGGACACGATTTACGGCCGATTTATGGGGCTTTTCCCCCGGTCCTACCCCACCCCCCGCCGACTGCTCCAACTTTCCGAAGCGGACCTGCGCGGCGTCGGGCTCTCGCGGCAGAAGGCACAGTACTTCACCAATGTGGCTCGTTTTACCCTCCGCGAAAAGCTGCGTTCTTTGGATTGGTCGACCTACAGCGATGCGGGGATCATGGACTTTCTGGGCCAAATCAAAGGGGTGGGCCCCTGGACCGTACAGATGATCCTACTTTTTTCGCTCGGGCGTCCCGATGTATTTCCGGTCAAAGACCTCATCATTGCCCAGAGTATGGTGAAGTTGTACGGAGTGGAAGCCCAGGGCCGAGCCCAGTTGGCTCGTTTGGAAGCCATTGCCGAGGCTTGGCGACCCTACCGCAGTACGGCCTGCCGCTACCTCTGGCGCTGGCACGACCAAAAAAAGGAAACCTGACTTATTCGCGAAGCTCGGGCTTGTGTTCGGGACGAAAAGCACTTAATTTGAGGGCATTGCGATTCCAAGCTCCCTCCGAATACCCATGAGGATAAAGTGCCTAATTTGTTGTTTAATCTTGGTCCTACTGAAAAGTGGTGGCCGCCTCCTGTATGCCCAGCAGGCCCCGGTCTTGCTGGAGGCTCGCTTGGTAGATCCGACGGGAGCGGCCATCGTGGGGGCGCACGTGGGTACCGAGCGGACTTTTTTGGTGGGGGCCGTCAGCGACGAAGCGGGTTACTTTCGACTCTCCGTTCCCGAGCTCCCCGTCCGGCTGATTTTTTCGCACCTCAACTACCAGACTACCGAACTGTTGATTGAGAAACGCACCGATTTGCCCCCACAAATCGTTCTGGCCCCGGCGGTGCTGAACCTACCGGACGTTACCGTTCGTGCCCAAGCTAGGCTCGACACCGTCTACCGCCAACCGTACAGCGTCGTGGACTACGCTTTTTTTCGGGACCACCTGATTCTGCTGGCTCGTAAAAACGATCGGGAGGGCTTTAGCCTGGTGCTTTTGAGCCCGGAGGAAGAGGTGCTCGCCGAGTTTTCGCTGCGCAAGTGGAAACCCCGCCGGCTGCACAGCAGTTGTGCTGGGGCCCTGTTTTTGGTGATGGCCAGTGGGATAAAGGAAATTTTGATCGAGGAGCGGGGCCTGTCTTTTGGGCCGCGAATTTCCCGGGATGATTTTGAGCTTGGTTTGGCAAATTGCGTGTGGGCCAACGATAGTTTGGCCTACTTTCAGCGCTATTATTACCAGGGGCAAGCCCTGGAATACTACTGCGGCTACCGACGCGAACCCGAACGAGCCCTCACCCAACTCCCCCGCATTGAGGACGATCCCAACATCGTCCGTCTCATTGAGGAGAGCGGCTGTCGCTTGCCCTGGTCGGGAAACATTTGGGAGGAGAACGTATCCGGTAGGTTGTACCGTCTGCGCGAGGGCCGCTACCAGATGCAAGGCATGTGGCGAGCTTTTTACCCCCGTCTGTACGCCCCACTCCACCCCGTCGACTCGCTCTTCTGCCTTTTTAACCATTTCGCCTCCCAGCTCGAATACTACGACGTCGAGGGGAAACTGGTCCGAGAGCAGGCCATCGATTATCACCAGGAGGAAAAGTGGATGAAAAAGGTCTACTACGATCCTTACCGCCAAGAGGCTTACACCGCCTTTCGGCGCAACTGGTCGGCACAGTTTTACCAAATCAACCTGGAGGATGGTAGCCTGCGAACGTCGGTAGAGGTCGAACTGGACTTTATCGAAAATGTCCAGGTTTGGAATGGTTATCTGTATTTCCTCTACCGCAATCGGGGCAAACAAGAGCGCAACCGCATCTTGCACCGGATTCGTTTGTACTGACTTGTACCAACCTGTACTGAAGAGTTGGGTACCCCTCAATATCCCTCTACTTTTTTGATGAGGAAGAAACCATCTTCGCCCTGTGGTTGATACAAGGGCATGAGGATGAGGCCGTCCTGGGGGGCGTAGATGGGGCCGTGGCGATCGCGTGCCAGGAGTTGCCCTTCGTGGATGGCTTGGAAGTTTTTAAATCCCGGGACCATTTCAAAGTCATCTTCCGGCCGAATCGAATGGATGCGAATCAGCTCCGCCACCTTGGGCAGGCCGGTCGAGTATTCGATCAGCAATTTATCGTGACGGTTTTCGACGTCCTGGGCGCGTACACAACCGATCGAGCGCATGCAATTGGTCAGGGCAGCGATGGCCCGTTTGACGGAGAGGGGCTCCTGGTGTTGGCCGGATTCGAAGCAAACGGCTACCGTTTCCGGGGCAAAGTTGTCTTGGCAGAAGTAGTGGAGCGAGGTGCCCCGAATGCCGTCCAGCAGGCCGGTCACCACCGGGGCGTGCAATTCCACGGCAATGCGGAGGCTTTCGGGATCGTTGGTGGCGATGGAAAAGATGCCACCGTAGGCGGTGGTGGTATGAAAGTCGAGGAGAACGAGTTTGTGGGGTTGATAGTCGGCTACTTCGGCTTCGATGATGTCGGTGAGTTCGAGCAATTCCCAATCTTCCGCATCGCGCTGCTCGGGTGCACTGGCTCGGATACGGGCGATGTTTTCGCGGGTCCACTGCCGGTTGAGGTCTTTGTGGATAAAGCGCTTGCCCTCCCGCATGGCCCGCAGGTTGCCCCGTAGCCCCAGCAGTCGACCGCTAAAGTGGAACTGGGGGTTTTGCTGCGGTTCCATCCGTAGCATGTCAAACATTTGCTCCAGTGCCAGGACGCCCGCCGGCTCGTTGCCGTGAACGCCGCCAATGGCGATGAGCAAGGGGCCCCGTTGGGTACCCGTATACCGACCGATGACGCGCTGCAATTCCTTCATACCGCTGTTTTAAACCTCCTGGGCCGTCACTACATCGATGACGGTTTTTAGAGCAATGAAAAGGGGCTCCCGACCCTCCTTGGTAATGGTACTGTCCTCATCCGGGATGAGGGCGTCTTCCACAAAAGCCAGCAAATCCTCCTGTGCATAGTCGACAAAAAAAACGTCCAAACGCTCGCGAAAACCCCGCGCCGAAACCTTTTCCAACTGCTCCCAATTGTGGTCTTCCGCCAGGCTGATTTGCTCGCTGGAAACGGGAGGTATGGGTTGAATTTGCGTGACGCTTTCGAGTAGGATCAAGCTGAGGTAGAGCAAAAAATCGCGTTCGTCATCACTTAGAAAACGGGTATCCTCCATAAACAGGTAGGCCAACAACTCGGGCTGCTGCTGTTGCCAGTGAAGCACCTTGGCTTCGTATTGTTCGGGCTGCTGATTCAATTTTTCGGCTACCCGCTCGATAGTATGTTCGTCGATAAAAGACATGTACAGTTTGATTTTTACCGCGACTTTCGCCGCATTTGGCCAAGCCCTTGAACCGGCTCTGCCGCCTAAAGATAAAAAAAGCCCGCTAGACTGCGAGTCCTGTGGTGGGTCAATACGGCTAATGTCGGAGACGTACGGCTAGGGAAGGATTTCGACGATGGTCATTTCGACGCGCTGATTTTTCTTGCGACCGGTCTTGGTTTCGTTGGTGGCAATGGGCTTGGTCTTGCCGTAGCCCCGGAATTGGAGCCGCGACTGGGAAATGCCCATTCCAACCAGGTAGTCGGCTACGGTCTGGGCCCGTTGGAGCGAGAGCTCGTTGGCAAAGACGTGGCTGCACCAACTGTTGGTGTGGCCCCCGATTTCGACGACCAGGCTGCCGTTTTTGTTGAGAAACTCGTACACCCGCTGGAGTTCGGCGGTCGAAGCGTCCTTGAGGGTCGACTGGTTGGAGTCGAAGAAGATGTTGTTCATCGGAATGGACTGTCCCACCTTGATGGGAAACAGTAGGATGTTCTGTTCGACTTCTTGGTACTCCGGGGTGAAAACATCCGACTGCTTGTCCACCTCCTCCGTACTGGGAGGGGTACTACTGGCCAATTGCTCGCGGCGAGCCCGTTCGGCATTGCGTTCGGCTTGCAACTGATCGGCCAGTGCTTCGCGGATGCGCTGCTCGGTGGCACTTTTGATTTCGTAGGCCAATTCTCCCCGGATTTGTTCCCGCAGCTGGGGCTTCCACTCGTTTTGCAGTTCCCGCCGTACCTCCGGGCGAAGGCTGCTGCGCAGATCGAGCAGGGTGGCGCGCCACTGATCGGATTCGAGTAAGGGGTCGCTAAAGGGCACGACCTCGGGGACGGAAGCTTGCTGAATTTTTTGGATCAGTCGGGGGCGAAAGCCAGGCCGTTCCAACTGCTCCCGCTCCTCGGGCGAAAGTTGTGCTTCCAGCCCTTCGAGGGTCGGAGCCGTCAGCTTTCGCCGCCACTCGCGCTGTACTTCTGGCAACAATTCGCTGCGCAATTCCCGCCGTACCAAGGCTTCCAGCAGCTCCAAATCAGCGGTTTCGTTGGTCTGGTATTCGCTCTCCACGGGGATCGGTTGGGGCTCCGATTCGGTACGGCCGCCCGTTTCCTGTCCGTAGTACTGACGGTACTTGCGCTTCATTTCGTTGAGGGCCTGGTCCTCTTCCCGGCTAGCCGTACTGGGTTCACCGCCGCTGGTGGTGGCCCCCCCGTCGTCGGACTCCGTATAATGGCGGTTAAACTTTTTCCGCAACTCGTCCAATTCGCGATCTCCCGAGGAAGTGGGAGCTTCGGTGGGTTCGTTCTGACCGTACTGCTGCTGGTCGATCTCGCGCTTGGCCCGCAGGCTGTTTTGATAGCGGTGGCGAAGGGCGGCCAATTCGGGATCCTCTTCCACGGTGCTGGCCCGGGTTTGGTCGCGGTACGCTTCCCGAGCGGCTTCCCGTTCTTGGTTGAGGGTTCGCATTTCATCATCCAATTGCTTGAGCCGCAGTTGCAGTTGTTCCACCGCACCGCTATCACCGGAGGAGGAAGCCGGCAGATCGGTGGCCTGTTGAGCCAGGCTGGCTTCGCGATCGTAGTCGAGGCCTTCCAGCTCTTCGCCGGAGAGGGCGAGGTTTTCGCTGGTGGCAAAATAACCTTCGATCTCGGCGTAAACGCTCAGGTCTTCTCCGTAGGGAACGACGAGTTGAAAATCTCCCGTGGGAATCTGTCCCAAGTCGGATTGTCCCGTCGCCGTGGCCAGCTCCTGGACTTTGAGTTGAGCCGCTAGGTTTTGCTGGGTCTCGGCGTTGATCAAACGACCCGAGATCAACATGACGGGCTCGGGGCGGAAGGCTTCGGGCAGGGGAATGCGGTAAAGGTCCGACATACCCGAGGGGTCGCCACTGGAAAAATAGGCGTACTCTCCCGAAGCGGGAATGGTATAGTTGTACTCGTTTTGTACCGAATTGATCGAGTTACCCAGGTTTTGGGGTTTGGACCAGTTTTGCCAGCTGTCGTCCAAGCGTCGGCTGATAAACATGTCGTAGCCACCGTAACCTTCGTGGCCATTGGAGGAAAAGTAGATCGTTTTGTGGTCCGCCGCGAGAAAGATACTGCTTTCGGAGCCCACCGTATTGATAGTTGGACCCAAGTTGATGGGGCGCCCGAAACTGCGTTCGTCCCGACGGAAAGCGGCGTAGAGGTCCAAGCCGCCCCGTCCCTCGTCCCGTTCGACGGCCATGAGGAGCACCTGGCCATCGAGGCTGAGGTGGTAGCAGACGAATTCGGACTGATTGTAGTGGTCCTCGATGTCGAGCGAGCGGGGGTTGGACCAACTGCGGCCGCGTTTGTAGGATACGGAAATCCCTTCCCGTTGCTGCGAGCGGTAGCTGCTACCGAGGTAGAGAACGTCGCCACTAGGATTAAAGGCGGCGACGAAATTGTGATCGCGGTTGTTGAGGGGAGCGCCGATATTGACGGCGGAGCTCCATTCGCCGTCGTTGTCGCGGTAGGAAACCCAGATGTCATCGTTATTGTCTTCTCCCATATTTTGGGGATGGTATTTGCGGGCAAAATAGAGCGTCCGGCCATCGGGGGAGATGATGGGTAGTCGCTCGGCGTATTCCGAATTGACGGCGGGGCTGAGGCGTTCGGGGCGTCCGAGCTCGCCATCGTATTCCACGGAATTGATCTGGAGGCGGATGGGTTCGCGACTGGCCGAGATGCCGATGGCGTCGATTTGGTTGCTCCCGGCTACGGCGCGGGTACGCAATTCGATGCGGGCTCCGGCGACGTCGAAATCGGTCAGGGTAAATTTGTGGCGGAAGAGTCGATAGGGGGCCAGGAGTCCCCGGGGATCTTTGTTTTCGTAGATTTTGGTGCGGTTGCCCTGGGTGTCGTAGAGGTAAATGCGGTGGATGGCCCCCGGATTGAGGCTTTCGGCGACGGCGATCTGCCGGATGGGCATGGGGTTTTGGAAGGCGACGTGGATGTATTCGCCGGTGGGGCTACTTTCGCGTTTGGGCACCCAGGCCATGTAGTAGTGGTTGGTAGCCCCCAGGGCATTGGGAACGCCGAGTACCTGCTGGGCGGAATAGTCCTTATTGCCGTACTGGCTAGAATAACCAATGACTTCCGAGGCCCATTGCACATCTTGAGCCAGAAGACTCCAGCACGTACAGCTGAAGAGGCAGAGGAGGATGAAACGGTAGTGGTAGCGATTTCTCATTCCCTTATTTCGGGTTCGGGGGGGTCAAAACGGATTGACCTCATCAGTTTTAACGGTAAAAAGAAGTACAGGGTTCGTCTTTTAAGAAGCTTTTAACGGTTTGAAAGCCGTTCGAGTAGGGCCTCTTTTTTGCGCAGCGACACCTCGATCAATTGTCCATCGGTCATCTCGATCAATCCCTGCTTGCCCTTTACAAACCGACGGACGCAGTTGAGGTTGATCAAGTGGGATTTGTGCACGCGAAAAAAGTCCTTCCCGTTGAGGATTTCCTCGTAGTGCTTGAGGGTCTTGGTAATGAGCAGCGAACTGCCATCGGCCAGTACGACATCGGTGTAATTGCCCTGGGCTTCGCAGCGTACGATATCCTCATAACTCACAAAAGTGAAGCCATCCAGGGTGGTGAGTGCGATTTTGTTAATGGGATCCTTTTCCAGCACCTCCTTGAGAATGGCCAGCCGCCGCGAATCATCCCGGGAGCGGTGGCGCCGTTGGGCCTTTTCCACCGCGGCGGTCAGGGCGTCGATGTCGATGGGCTTGAGCAAGTAGTCGATGGCTGAGCTCTTAAAGGCCTGCAGGGCGTACTGATCGTAAGCGGTGGTGAAAACCACGGAAAAGGGGGGATCCCCCTCGTAGGCTTCCAAGAGTTGGAACCCGTTTTTGACGGGCATGTGGATGTCGAGAAAAACGAGTTGGGGTTTTTCCCGAGCCACTACTTCGATGGCTTCGTCCACCGAGGCGGCCTGCCCCACGATCTCCAGCCCCTCACAGTACTCTTCGCACAGGGCCTGTAGCATACTCCTTCCCTTGGCTTCATCGTCCACAATAATTCCTTTCATACACCTGGATGTCTGGTTTGCACTGGAAGATACGGATTTTTGCGCTTACAAGATACAAGTCTCGATGTGGCCATTTTTATTTGGAAAATCGGTGGTGTAATGCAGTCCCCGGCTCTCCCGCCGCATTGCCGCCGAGCGCGTGACGAGGTATCCGATGGTGATCAAATTGCGCAATTCGCAGAGGGGGGGCGAAATATTGGTGGTCGTGTACAAGGCTTCGGTTTCCTGGTAGAGCAACAGCATGCGGTCGAGGGCGCGTTTGAGGCGTACGTTGGACCGGACGATGCCGACGTAGTTGCTCATGATGTCCTTGAGTTCCCGCCAGCTCTGGGTCAGCAGTACCATCTCCCGAGGGTCGGTGGTGCCCTTGGTGTTCCAGTCGGGAATGTCGGTCCGCCAGTCGAGCTGGTCGATGTGTTTCAGGACATCGAGGTGGATGCGGTGGGCAAAGACCATGGCTTCCAGCAGGGAGTTGGAAGCAAGGCGGTTGGCGCCGGGGAGCCCCGGGGACGTACATTCGCCACAAGCGTAGAGCTGCTTGATGGAGCTGCGCCCGTGCTCGTCGACGCGGATGCCCCCGCAGATGTAGTGACAGGCCGGTACCACCGGAATCATGTCCTGCATCGGATCGATACCGACGTCGAGGCATTTTTGGTGGATGGTGGGAAAATGAGCGACAAAGGCCTCCGGGTCGAGGTGGGTACAATCGAGGTAGACGAAGTCGTCGCCCCGCTTTTTGAGTTCGTTGTCGATGGCGCGGGCGACGATGTCGCGGGGGGCGAGGGATTTGCGTTCGTCGTAGTGCTGCATGAACTCGGCGCCGTCCTGGGTTTTGAGGATGCCCCCAAAGCCGCGTACGGCCTCGGAGACCAGAAAGACGGGGTTGTCGCCAGCAGGGGTGTAGAGGGCGGTGGGGTGAAACTGGATGAACTCCATATTTTCCAGGCGACCTTTGGCGCGGTACATCATGGCGATGCCGTCGCCCGTGGCGATGACGGGGTTGGTGGTATTGCGGTACACTTGCCCCGCTCCGCCCGTTGCCACGACGGTGGTTTTGGCCAGGATGGTCTCGACGCGGTGGGTTTCCTTGTCGAGGACGTAGGCCCCGTAGCATTCAATATCGGGGGTGACGCGGGTCACCATATATCCCAGGTGGTGCTGGGTGATGAGGTCGAGGGCGAAAAAGTGTTCGTATACGGTAATGTTGGTCAGCTCTTTTTGCTCGGCCATCAGGCTGCGCTGGATTTCCCAGCCGGTGAGGTCTTTGTAGTGGAGGATGCGATTTTCGGAATGCCCTCCCTCGCGGCCCAGGTCGTAGGCCGCACCACTCTGCTCCCGATCAAAGCGGGCCCCCCAATCGATGATTTCCCGCACCCGCAGGGGACCTTCTTCCACTACGATGTTGACGATGTCCTCATCGCACAGGCCGTCTCCCGCATCGAGGGTATCGGCGACGTGTTTGTCGAAGGAGTCGGTTTCAAAATTCCAAACGGCCGCCACCCCTCCCTGGGCGTAGGCGGTGTTGCTTTCTCCTTCATTGGTTTTGGTGAGTACGGAGATCTGGAGGTCGGAACGCTGTTTGGCGAGCTTGATGGCCAGGGTCAAACCCGCAATTCCCGAGCCGATTACGAGCACGTCGGTTTGGATCATAACAGTTGGATTGTTTGCTAAATGGGGCCACAATTTACGCTTTTTCCGCGTAAGCTTTTTGCCCCCGCTTTGTGACCGACCAGGAAAGAAAAATTAGAGAAAAAAAAGTTTTTTTCAGTTCCGGGTCAAAAGTGGAACCCTTTTTGATTTACAGCAATCATCAATCTCATAGGCTAACGGCGGATTTGTCCCCTCCCCACTCCGTCACCACACCCCCCTAAATTATTTTACCCAATATCACCGTATTAGAGTTTTGCGCTCGGCCGAAGCCCACCCGAGTGTGGGAAAGCCAATTTACCATGCCTAATCTTATTTAAAAAAAATACTATGATTCCAACTTTTACCAACACAAAAACCTCCGGAACGACTACACTGCAAACACTCGATATTTACAATGCCCTTGCCAAGAAAGAAGCCAAGCTGGCTGTGGTGGGGCTGGGTTACGTGGGACTGCCCATCGCCCTCGAATTTGCCCGCCATTTTTCCGTCGTCGGCTTTGACATCAACGCCCAACGGGTGGGAATGATGCAGCGGCAAGAGGATCCTTCGGGGGAGTTGGAAGCTGGCCATTTCACCGACAAAGACATCCATTTTTCCTTTCAACCCACCGCCCTGGACGAGGCCCGTTTCTTCGTCGTGGCGGTACCCACTCCCATCGACCAATTCAACCAACCCAACCTCAACGCGCTCCGGGGAGCGACCACCTCGGTGGCCAAAGCCCTGAAAAAAGGCGATTATGTGGTGTTTGAGTCCACGGTATACCCCGGCTGTACCGAGGAAGTGTGCGTGCCCATTTTGGAAAAGCATTCGGGATTGAAGTTCAACGTCGACTTTAAAGTGGGGTATTCGCCCGAGCGGATCAATCCCGGCGACAAGAAGAACACCATCGACAAAATCGTCAAAATCGTGTCGGGGAGCGACGAGGAATCCCTGAAGAATATCGCCCAGGTGTACCGGACCATCATCACCGCGGGCGTCCACGAGGCCCCCAGTATGAAAGTGGCCGAAGCCGCCAAAATTGTAGAAAATACCCAGCGCGACGTCAACATTGCCCTGATGAACGAGCTGTCGCAAATCTTTGATAAAATCGGGATCAACACTTACGAAGTTCTGGAAGCCGCCGGCACCAAATGGAACTTCCTCAATTTCTATCCCGGTCTCGTCGGGGGCCACTGTATCGGTGTGGACCCTTACTACCTCATCCAAAAAGCCATTCGCGTCGGCCACAATCCGATCCTGATCTCGGCCGGTCGCTCGGTCAACGATGGCATGCCCAACCGCGCCGCCCGTCGGCTCGCCGCCGCCCTGCGCCAAAACGGGGTCGATCCTCGCCAAGCCAAAGTGCTGATGATGGGCGTCACTTTTAAGGAAAACGTGACCGACATCCGGAACTCCAAAGCCGGAGAGCTGGCCCAGGAGTTGATGGCCAGCTGCGGGCAAGTCGACGTGGTTGACCCTCTGGCCGATGCGCGGGAAGTCAAAGCCGAATACGGTTTCCAGCTCTGTGAGCAGATGGGGAGCCAGTACGATGCCGTCGTGATGGCGGTGAGCCACGAGGAGTACCAGTCCATGAACGAGGCCGACCTGCTGGCCATCAGTAAGGAGAAGGCCGTCTTTTTTGACATCAAAGGCATCCAACGCGGAAAGATTAACACACTCAGTTACCTATCGCTGTAAGCCTACAGCGGAAAACCTACAATCCAAATAATAATCCCATGAAGGGTCCGTCGATCGGCGGACCTTTTTTTGTGTGCGGTAGTCAAAAATACGTAGTCCAATCGGTGCTTTTACCGATTCCGAATGGGCGGAAAAAGGGGCAAATTGAGTATCCACTAAGCACTACTTTATCGATGAAATTGTTAAAAGGATTGTATTGGCACCCCTATCTGGAGCTGAGCGAACAAGGTAAAAGCACCGCTTCGGTCCGGCGGACGGGGACAATTTTGGTGGCCCTGGTCGTATTGCTCAACACTGC